>JAXDMF010000320.1:0-2561 GCA_034666205.1 Gemmatimonadales bacterium | reverse complement strand
TCGGTCACCCTGCACTGTTTTCAGGCTGGGCTCTCCTATCTAGGTGATGACTGCGTGGGACTGGTGAGTGATGCCGCAGGGCGATTTACCGGCCATAGCGTTTTCTGCTCGGCCAACGTCACCCCCGACCACCTCCTACGCTTCAAAGGCTTGGCGCCGTATGCCATTCGGGGCCAGACTCCGGTTGAGGACAAGAGCCTGCTGTTCCTGACCGACATTGCGCCGGGGCGGTTCACCCCGCAGACAACGATCGTGGCGATGCTCCTTCCACGAGTCCTGCCAGTAGCTCGGGCCGGCCTTCGGCCGGCCTCCAAGCGCGAGGCCCTGCTTCGGATTGCGCCGAGCACACTCTGCTGGGTGCCGGAGGCCACGGAACGAAGGACGGCGTTCGAGCGCCTTTCCCGGCTGGCGGACTCGGTCCCGACGTATTGGATCGACCTGGGCCAGGACATCGGCGGCCTCGGGAACCTGGTTGACGATGTGCTTGCCGGCCCCGGACCTCTGTGAGCGATCTCGCGGTCAGCTGCATCGTTCCGGTCTTCAACGGAGAGCGCTTCCTGGCAGAGGCGCTGGATAGCATCCTGGCGCAAAGTTACCAGCCACACGAGATCATCGTGGCCGATGATGGCTCGACCGATGGGACCGCCGATGTGGTACGGCGGTATGGACTGCGGGTCCGATATCTACATCAGCCGAATGCACGTCCTGCGGCGGCGCGGAACCTGGGCCTTGCTGCGGTCACCGGCGCATTGGTTGCTTTTCTGGATTCAGACGATACCTGGCACCCCGAGAAGCTGATGCGCCAGGTGTCGAGGTTCGGAGACCGGCCAGAGCTCGACTATTGCGTCGCTCATGTCCAGAACTTCTGGGTGCCTGAAATGCAATACGAGGCGGAGCAGTTCAAGGACCACCCGCGCAGCCGGCCGATGCCGGGCTACGTCACCCAGGCTCTGATGGCGCGCCGATCTCTGTTCGATCGGGTCGGAGGGTTCAACACCGAGCTTAAAAACGCCGATGCCGCCGATTGGTTCATGCGCGCTGACGCCCAGGGCGCAGTCAGCGAGCTTCTCCCTGACGTTCTGGTTCGCCGGCGCCTGCACCCAGGCAATCGGACCCGCCAGCTGGGCTCCAACAGCCGTGACGAGTATCTGCGGCTGCTCAAGGCATCGCTGGTCCGGCGTCGAGGCAACGTCGGGTGAGCGACGCGAGCGCTTTGCGGTCGGCCCTTCAGAACGTCCGGTTGACCGAGGTGCAAACCCGGCTGGTGCAAGCCTGCGTCCACGCCGGACCGGCGGGCGCCCACGCCTGGAGTGAATACCAACGACTCGTGCCTTCGCCCGTGCAGCAGCTCCGAGCGGGCGATCCGGACCTGAAGCGGCTGGCAGCGTTGCTCTTCGTTTCCCTGCGCCGCCAGGGGATCACCGGGGGTGCCGACCTCTTCACCGTGTTGCGATCCGCCTATCTACGGGAGCAGCTGCGGTCCAAGGAATACCAGAGAATCTGTGGTATCGTGGTCGTCGAGTTGGACCGGGCGGGGGTCCCCTTCGTTCTCCTCAGGGGTGCGGCACTCGCGGAACCGCTGTATGGAGATCCGGCACTCCGACACGCGCATGACATCGATGTCCTCTGCCGGGACTCCGATGCGCGAGTTGCGGCTGAGGCGCTATCGGCCCACGCCGAGTTCCAGGCCTACCGCCGATCCGGGGACGATGCCCTGATCGTGGACCACCAATCCAGCCTGCCGGTCCTGATTCATGGGCGAGCGTTCCAGCTTGCCTACTACCCGACCGACTGGCCGGGGGTATGGGAACGGGCCGGAACGACAGAAGTGGCGGGCCGGAGGGCCCCTGTCCTATCTCCAGTCGATTCACTGGTGCAGTGTTGTTACCGGGCAGTGCACAGCCCGCGGGTATCGCCCTGCCTCTGGGCGTGCGATGCCTACCTGCTGCTCAGCCAGCACCGGGACTTCGATTGGCACGCATTCGAGCAAACGGTGGCCCGCAGCCGGCTCCGGTTGCCGGTCTGGTGCTCCCTCAAGTTCCTGGCAGACGAGCTCGGCGCAGCCATCCCTGACGAGGTCCAGGCAACCCTCGAGGCGGAGACCGAAGGGGCCGATGCCATGGAGCGGGACCTTGCCTTGATGGGGTTGAAACGCAGGACGGGATCCCCGGGGCTCAATCCGCGCAGTGGCGGCACCTCCTGGCGGCAGATGCTTACCCGGCTTCGCTGGCTCATGTTGCCGTCCCCAGCATACATGCGCTGGCTTTATGGCGCGCCGAACCCCGTCGTGCTGCCGCTGCTCTATGTCAAACGCCTCGCCCGCTTCATCCAGCGAGGGATCAAGGGTCGCTTTGGCGGCGGTCCTGCTCGTCCCGCCCGGCGGGTGATACCGGCGAAAGCACCGCCGAGCGGACCTGCGGAAACCCTGGGCCGCGAGAGAATCCTCCGCTAGAGCTTCAGCCCGACACCTACGCTCGCCGGTGCAATCCGTTGCGCTCGCGTGCGTGCGAGTGAGCGACTGGACAGGTGAGGATTTGAGGGCCATGTTCATCACGAAGCAC
>JAXDMF010000319.1:0-9788 GCA_034666205.1 Gemmatimonadales bacterium | reverse complement strand
TGCGCTATCAGGACGGGTAGATAGAGATGGCCGCCAAGCGACTCGGGATCGGTATCGTTGGTAGTGGCTTCAACGCCAGGTTCCACCTCCAGGCGTTCGTGGCCGTCCGCGACGCCGACGTTCTCGGTGTCTGGAGTCCCAACCAGCAGCGTGCCGGCGAGGCCGCGGCTCTGGCGCGCTCCCTCGACATAGGGCCGGCCAAGGCCTACCGGTCGATCGCGGAGATGGTCGCGGACCCTGCGATAGATGCGCTCTGGCTCTGCGGGCCGAACCACGCGCGGCTGGAGAACGTCGAGGAGATCGTACACGCGATCACCAGCGGCGGGGGAGAGCTCAAGGGACTCGCCTGTGAGAAGCCGCTGGGGCGGAATGTGGCCGAAGCGAGCCGGATCGCCGAGCTGGTGAAGCGCGCCGGCTTACCCCACGGATATCTCGAGAATCAGCTCTTTGCGCCGCCGGTCGTCCGAGGCCACGCCCTGATTTGGGCTCGGGGCGCGTCGGTGGCGGGGCGTCCCTACCTCGCGCGGGCGGCCGAGGAGCACAGCGGCCCCCACGCGCCGTGGTTCTGGCAGGGGCGACTCCAGGGGGGCGGCGTGTTGAACGACATGATGTGCCACTCGGTGGAGGTCGTGCGGTACCTGCTGACCGAGCCGAACGCGCCCCGGTCATCGCTCCGTCTCGCGCGGGTCACCGCGCGCATCGGCTCCCTCAAATGGACCCGGCCCGAGTACGTCCAGCAACTCTCCCGGACGATGGGGAAGGAGGTGGACTACGCAGCCCATCCGGCGGAAGACTTCGCCAGCGTGACGCTCGAGTTCGAGGACAAGGATGGGCTCGCTGCCTTCGGCGAGGCGACGACCTCCTGGAGCTTCGTGGGTGCGGGACTCCGCCTCTCAGCAGAGCTGCTCGGCCCGGAATACTCGATGTCCTGGAACAGCCTCGATAGCGGGCTCAAGCTCTTCTTCAGTCGTCAGGTATCGGGAGGAACCGGGGAAGATCTGGTGGAGAAACAGAACGCCGAGTCCGGGCTCATGCCGGTGGTGGCGAACGAGGCATGGGCCTACGGTTATGAGGCCGAGAATCGGCATTTCGTCCGGGCGTTTCTCTCGGGCGAGACCCCGATGCTGACCTTCGACGACGGGGTCGAGGTGGTGCGGACGCTGATGGCCGCCTACATGAGCGCAGAGCGGGGCTGCACCTTGAGCTTCCCCCCGGACGGCCTCGGCAGCTTTGTGCCCGCGGTCGCTACCGGGACCTGGCAGCCGTAGTGTCTAGGTCGCCCGGACCTGCAGCGAAGGCCGGAACAGTACCGAAAAGACGATGAGAATGCCGGCTGCAAGGCCTGCCGGAACCAACCAGATGGCACGCCAGTCGTGGGACAGCGCCCCGGCGGCGTCCCTCACGCTGTTGGCGTCCACCACCGACCCTGAGATCCACGCCCCGATGAAGAGCCCCAGGCCTAAAGTGACGAAAGTGAGCAATCCCTGGGCGGCGGCCCGAATCCTCTCGTTCGCCCTCTGATTCACGTAAATCTGTCCCGCCACGAAGAAGAAATCGTAGCAGACCCCGTGCAGCAGGATGCCGACGTACAGCATCCATGCCAGCGCGCCGGCGTTGCCCTGGGCGAAGAGGAGGTAGCGCAGTGACCACGCCGCCATGCCGAGCAGCAACACTCGCTTGAGCCCGAGCCGGAGCAGAAACCAGGGCATGAGGAGCATGAAGCCGACCTCCGACACCTGTCCCAGCGTCATCTTGCTTGCCGGCTCTGAGAATCCGATCTCGTTGAGGAAGAGATTGGTGAAGGCGTAATAGAACTGCAGTGGGATGCAGAGGAGAAAGGAGCCGAGCATGAAGACCGCGAACGAGCGGTCCTTGAGGAGGGTGAGGGCGTCGAGCCCCAGAACATCCTTCGCGCGGACCGGACCCGCCTTCGGACCCGGTGGGGTATGCGGAAGGGCGAGCGAGTAGAGGCCCATCACCACCGACGCTGCGGCGGCGATCCGCATTGGGACTGCCGTGGCCTCGACCCCGAGCCGCCCGACCATCAGGCCGGCCGCGATCCATCCCATCGTTCCCAGCACGCGAACTGCGGGAAATTCCTTCGGCGGGTCTGTCAGGTGGTGAAAGGAGAGTGAGTTGGTGAGCGCGAGGGTGGGCATGTACAGCAATGCGTACGCGATCAGCACCGGGTAGAAGCTGCCGAAGCTTTCGAGCGTCGAGGCGGCGTAGATGAGGAACGCTCCGGTGAGATGAAGCCCGGCCAGGATCTTCTCGGTCGAAAGGAAACGGTCCGCGATCATCCCCATGAAAAACGGCGAGATCATCGCCGCAATGGCGGTGCTGCCGTACGCGAGGCCGACCTGGGCGCCGTCGAAGTGAAGCGCTCTCGACAGATAGGTTCCCAGAGTGACGTACCACGCTCCCCAGATGAAGTACTGGAGGAACATCATCGCCGAGAGGCGGAGCCGAACCCCCCTCACGGAAGGGCGTGGATCTTGATGTTGCGGTACGCCACCCTGTCGCCGTGGTCCTGGAGGCCGATATGGCCGGAGTCGTTCCGCCCGTAGCGTGGCATGGTGGCGAATTTGCTCTGCTTGACCCGCGCCTCCCAGTCGGGACTGCCAAGCTCCGCCTCGACGACCTTGACGCCGTTGAGCCAGTGCTCCACATGTTTCCCGTTGACCACGATTCGCACTGTGTTCCACTCGCCCGCCGGCCGCACGACACCTCGAGGGGCAGGGTAGATGGCGTAGAGCGCTCCGGCCGAGGTAAGGGGCGAGCGGCCGTCGGGGTGCCTGGCGTCGTCGAGCACCTGCATCTCCACGCCGCTGCGCCAGGCGTAATCGGAATCCTCGCTCACCCGATAGAAGATCCCGCTGTTCCCCCCCTCCGCTACCCGCCACTCCAGAGCGAGCTCAAAATTGGCGTACTGGTCGGTCGTGACGATGTCACCCGCCGAATCCACCCGGGTGAGCGCGCCGTCGATGACTTGCCAGCCGGCAGGCATTGCCTTCTGGCCGTAGCCGCGCCAGCCGGCCGTGCTCTTGCCGTCGAAGAGAAGTCGCCAGCCGGCGTCGCGCTCCGCGGACGTCAGCATGTTTGGGGGAGTCTCCTGCGCAAGCCGCTCTTTTCCTGCTGAGGTGCAGGCCACAAACATCATCACTGTGGCTGCATAGTTTACCGCTCGATGGGGCACGTAGCCTCCTTCGTCGGTACCGCCGTACCGCCTAATGCACCAGCTTCTTGTACCGAATCCGGTGCGGTTGATCCACCGACGCACCCTTCCGTTTGTGGTAGTCGGCGGCGTATTCCTGGTAGTTCCCCTCGTACCACACCACCTCACTGTTACCCTCGAACGCGAGCATGTGGGTGGCCACCCGGTCAAGGAACCAGCGATCGTGGCTGATCACCACGACGCACCCGGCAAAGCCGAGCAGCGCGTCTTCCAGCGCCCGGAGGGTGTCCACATCGAGATCGTTGGTGGGTTCGTCCAGGAGCAACAGGTTGCCGCCGCTCTTGAGGAGCTTGGCCAGATGCAACCGGTTCCGCTCGCCGCCGGAGAGGGTCCCCACCTTCTTCTGCTGGTCGGTCCCCCGGAAGTTGAAGCCCGCGCAGTACGCCCGGGCGTTCACCGTGCGGCGGCCGAACTGAAGCTGGTCCTGGCCCCCCGAAATCTCCTCGTACACCGTCTTGCTGGGATCGAGATCGTCCCGGCTCTGGTCCACGTAGGCGACCTCCACCGTCGAGCCCACCTTGAGGGAACCGCCGTCGGGCTCCTCCTGCCCCGTGATCATCCGGAACAGCGTGGTCTTGCCCGCGCCATTCGGCCCGATGACCCCTACGATGCCGCCCCGCGGCAGCGAGAAGGTCAGATCGTCGATCAGGAGCCGGTCGCCGAATCCCTTATTGAGACCCTCCGTCACCACCACCTCGTCACCCAGCCGCGCCGGAACCGGGATCATGATCTCCGCCGTGCCCTCCTGCTGCCGTTCGCTCTCGGCCCGCAGCTCCTCGTAGGCCGTGATGCGGGCCTTGCTCTTGGCCTGGCGTGCCCGGGGAGACATCCGAATCCACTCCAGCTCCCGCTGCAGCGTCTTCTGCCGGGCGGAGGCCTGCTTTTCCTCGTGTTCCAGTCGCTTCTCCTTCTGCTCCAGCCAGGACGAGTAGTTCCCCTCCCAGGGAATCCCGGCGCCCTGATACAACTCCAGAATCCAGCCGGCCACGTTGTCGAGGAAATAGCGATCGTGGGTTACTGCCACCACCGTGCCCTTGAACTCGGCCAGGTATCGCTCCAGCCACCACACGCTCTCTGCATCGAGGTGGTTGGTGGGCTCGTCGAGCAGGAGCATGTCGGGTTGCTCGAGGAGCAGGCGGCAGAGCGCCACCCGGCGTTTCTCGCCTCCTGAGATCTTCGAGACGTCGGCCTCGCCGGGTGGGAGCCGAAGGGCGTCCATCGCCAAGTCGATCTTGTGATCCAGCTCCCACAGGCCCAACGCCTCGATGCGCTCCTGGAGGGTACCCTGCTTTTCCAGCAGCCGGTTCATCTGCTCGTCGTCCATCGGCTCGGCGAATTTGGCGCTGATCTCGTGGTACTGGTCGAGCAGCGCCTGCTGTTCTCTCACCCCCTCGAGCACGTTGCCTCGCACGTCCTTGGTCGGATCGAGCTGCGGCTCCTGCGGCAGATACCCGATCTTGATTCCGGGGAGAGGCCGGGCCTCACCTTGGAAGTCCTTGTCCACTCCGGCCATGATGCGGAGGAGGGTGGACTTCCCGGCGCCGTTCGCGCCGAGCACCCCGATTTTGGCGCCGGGGTAGAACGAGAGATAGATACCCTTGAGAATCTCGCGGGAGGGGGGCACGACCTTTCTGAGGTCGCGCATCGTGAAGATGTATTCGCCGGCCATAGGGGGAGGAAGATAGCGGGGGCTATTGGCTATGGGCTATTGGCTGTGAGCCACTCCTTCACGCTGCGTAGCCCATAGCCCATAGCGTCCACACAAAAAGGGCGCCCCAGCGGGAGCGCCCTCGGTTGTACCGCGGCTGCGGCGCTAGCTGAGGTTGTTGTTCGCGATCTTGGCGAGATCGAACATGGTGACCTGGCTCCTGCCGCCGAAGAGCGGACGGAGTTTCTCGTCGGCGTTGATGGCCCGGCGGTTCTTCGAGTCCTGCAATCCATTCCGCTTGATGTATGCCCAGAGCTTGCTGATGACCTGGGTCCGGGGGATGGGGCCGCTGCCGACCACGGCGGCGAGCTTTGCGCTGGGCTGCATCGGTCTCATGAATGCGGGATTCGGTGCGCGCTTCTTACCAGAGGACTTCTTCTTGGCTCGCTTCGCAGCCTTCTTTCGGGCGGTGGGCCGCCTGGACTTCTTCGCTGATTTCTTCCTGCCGGCAGTTTTCTTTCTTCTGGTGGTGGCCATCGCGAGTCTCCCATAATGAGTGAGAACCGTGCTGTGCCTCTGAACCAACAAGAACTACCGTGCTCAACAGTAAGCAAGACGCGCCCAGTTGCAATAGGTAATTTCCAATTTCTCCCTCTGAAAAGCCATGAAGCCCCACCGGGCGGTGCCCGGAAAAGGGGGGTGGGGTTATATGTTCCGGCATGGTTTCCGGGAGTGGTGACCCCCTTTTCCGCCTCCAGATAGGGTGCAGTTATGACTCGTGCAAACTTGATTCTTCGCTCAGCGGCCTTCGCACTGAGCCCACTGGTCCTGGGACTTTCTCTCACCGCTCCCCCTCGGGGCAATCCCAAATGCGATCCCGATAACGGCGGCCTGGTGCTGCCCGAGGGCTTCTGCGCCACCGTCGTAGCGAGTGGGGTCGGGCCGGTACGCCAGCTCGCAGTCGCTCCCAATGGCGACCTCTACGCGGCACTGAGCGGCAAATTCCTCGATGCCACCGGCGGCGTGCTCGCGTTCAGGGACCGTGATGGCGACGGCAAACCGGACGAACGCGCCAGCTTCGGGCCGGGCGGCGGAAACGATGTCGTGGTTCACGGGGGCTACCTCTACTTCGCGCCGAATGATCGCATCGTGCGGTACCGTCTCTCCGGCAAGCTCGAGCCTGAAGCAAAGGAGGAAACGATCGTGGCCGGCCTTCCCGACGGCGGCGACCACAAGGCCAAGAGCCTTGCCTTCGGGTCGGGCGACACGATGTTCGTCGTCATCGGCTCGGCGACGAATAGCTGTCAGGCGATCGACCGTCTGCCCGCGTCCCGCGGAAAAGACCCGTGCAAGGAGCTGGAGAAGCGTGCCGGGATCTGGCAGTTTTCGGCCAGCCGCCCGGGTCAGCGTTTCGCCGATGGGCGGCGATTCGCCACCGGGCTTCGGAACGCGATCGCGGTCACGACCCAGCCAGGAACGGGCGCGCTCTATGCCGCCGTCCACGGCCGCGACCAGTTGAGCGATAACTGGGGCTTCAGCAATGAGGTGAACGCAAACAATCCGGGCGAGGAGCTGGTGCGGATCCAGACTGGCGACGACTACGGGTGGCCCTATTGCTACTACAGCAATCAGTACAAGAAGAAGGTTCTCGCCCCCGATTATGGCGGCGATGGCCAGAAAGTCGGCCGTTGCGCGGCAGCCAAGAGCCCGCTGATATCCTTTCCTGGGCACTGGGGGCCGATGGCCCTCGCGTTCTATCCCGGCAACCAGTTCGGTCCGGCCTATCAGGGGGGGCTGTTTGTCGCATTCCACGGATCGTGGAATCGCGCCCCGCTGCCGCAGGAAGGCTACCGAGTGGTGTTCGTGCCGTTCGTGAAAGGGAAGCCGAGCGGCGAGTACTCCACCTTTGCCACGGACAAGAGTGGTCCCACCACGCTCCGCGCGAGCGGGGTCGCGGTGGCGCCGGACGGATCGCTGTACATCTCGGCCGATCAGAATGGGAAGATCTGGCGGGTGACAAAACGGTAAGGGAAAAACGTGAGCGGTAAGCGGTAAGCGGGTTGGCTCGGAGCACTACCGCTCACCCCTCACCGCTTACGCTGTTTCTCGCAGCACCCGCTCCACGGCCTCCAGTGTTGCCTCGATCTCGACCGGCCTATTGGCTCCCGGGGGTGGTGGCTCCATCTCCTGGTGATAGCGCAGGAGCAGGTCCGGATCCTTGAGGATGTGCCCGGTGAGCACGGCCACCACCCGCTCAGCGGGTTTCACCTCGCCTGAGCGAACCAGCTGGCGCAGTCCGGCCAGACTGACTGCACTGGCCGGCTCACAGCCCACACCCGATGCGTCGATTGCCGCCTTGGCCTCGAGCAGCTCGGCATCGGGCACCGAGAGCACCACGCCATTGGTCTCCCGTATCGCTACCACCGCCCGATCATAGGACGCCGGGTTTCCGATCTTGATCGCGGTCGCGACTGTCGCCGCCTTGACTCGGTGCCGCTCGACGAACCCCTCCGCAAAGCTGCGCGCAAAGGGCGCCGCACCGGCCGCCTGCACCGCGGCAAGGCGCGGCAGGCGGTCGATCAGTCCCCACGCTCGCGCCTCTCGCAGCGCTTTCCCGAAGGCGGCCGTGTTGCCCAGGTTGCCGGCGGGGAAGATGATCCAATCCGGCGATTCCCAGGAGAGCTGTTGGAGGAGCTCGAGGATGATGGTCTTCTGCCCCTCGATGCGGAACGGGTTGATCGAGTTGAGCAGGTAGACGCCGAGCTGCTCGCTCGCTTCTTCCACCAGACGGAGACAGTCATCGAAGTCGCCTCGCACGAGGAGGGTCTTCGCCCCGTACGCCAGCGCCTGAGCCAGCTTACCGGTCGGCACCCCGTCCCTCGGCACCAGCACGAGCGCGGGGAGGCCTCCCTGGGCGGCATAGGCGGCGAGTGATGCTGCTGTGTTCCCGGTCGAGGCGCAGGCCACTGCGGTCGCACCGATTCGTCTGGCCTGGGTCACCCCGACCGTCATACCCCGGTCCTTGAAGGAACCGGTGGGGTTGTGCCCTTCGTGTTTGAGCAGGAGATGCTCGACGCCGGACCAACGGTCCAGGGCCACCCGGTGCAGCAGCGGGGTGTTGCCCTCCGGGTAGGAGACGACCGCGTCTGCGGACGGGAGCACGATCTCCCGGAAACGCCAGACGCCAGAGGCGGTGGCACCCGGAGGGCCTCCGCGCCGCTCGGTAAACCGTTGTAGCAGCTCGGCCGGGGTCAGGGTTGGCGGTCGGTGGTGAATCTCGAGCAGTCCGCCGCAGACGTTACAGCGGGGATGCGGATCGGTCTCCACCATCTCGTTGCCGCAGGCGGTACACACCTGCCAGCTCGCCGGGCGTTGAGTCTGAAACCTCATGCCTGCGCTCGCTCGGAATCGCCGATAATACGGGCGCCCTGGCGGTCGATCTGAGCCACCCGCACCTCGCTCTTGTATCCGCAGGTCGTATAGGCGTCGGCCATTGCGGCCGCGACCCTGTCACCGGCCTTGTGTCCCCGAACCAGGGCAAAGGCCGTAGGCCCTCCTCCGGAGATCGAGCTCCCCAGCGCACCGGCGGCGAGCGCGGCTTGTTTGGCCTGGCGGAACCCCGGCAGCAGCTCAGCGCGCACCGGCTCGGCAATGCGGTCGTCAATGGCACGGCCGAGCAGGGCGTAGTCGCCGGAGGCGAGCGCAGCGATCATCGCGCCCACTTGCGCTGCCTGGTGCAGGGCGACCTCTCGTGGAATCGCCGCGGGCAGCACCGACCGGGAATGTGCGGTACGGAGTTGCTGGTCCGGTAGCGCCACCACCACGCGGAGCTCATCCGGGACGGGAAGCTGGACCAGGTCGAGTGGTTCGAGCGATCGGATCAGTACGATCCCACCAAGAAGCGAAGGCACGACATTGTCGGCGTGCCGGCCCGACACTCCCTCCTCGGCGTCGAGGCAGGCGCTCACCAGCGCGAGCCGATCGAGTGGATTCCCCAGCAGCGCGTTGACCGCCACCGCGCTCGCGACGGCGGAGGCCGCACTGCCCCCCTGGCCACCGGAGAGGGGCAGCCCCTTCTGCACGCTGAGCGCGATGCCCCTATCGCGGCTGCGCTGGTCTCCCGCTCGCTCGACCACCGCCATGGCTGCAAGACCTGCGGTGTGGCGGGTCGCTTCCACGGGTAGATCGTGATGGCCGGACTCGAGAATTCGAATGCCGCGCCCATCGGCCCACTCGGCCCGCACCGTGTCGCCCCGGCCCGCCAGAGCCAGACCGAGGATGTCGAGCCCGGGACCGATATTGCCCACACCGCCCGGGGCGAACGCCGTGGCACTCCTCGGTTCACGGGTCATGCGCCGGCCAGCCGCAGAATGTCGTTCAGCACACCGGCCGCGGTGACCTCGGCACCGGCTCCAGGTCCGGTGATCACCAGGGGATTGTCCTTGTAACGCGCGGTGGTGAACACCAGCTGATTGTCCGAGCCCTTGATCGCGGCAAACGGACTGGTTGCCGGCACCGATCGAACGCCGACGGCGATCTTTACCGGCGACACCACTGCCACATAGCGCAGTACCTCTCCTTCGGCCGCCGCCGCCTCGACCCGGCGCTGCCACCCGGCGTCGAGCTCCTCCAGCCGGTCGAGAAATTGCTCGAGCGAGAGCGAGCGCGCCCACTTGGGCACCAGCGATTCCACCGCGTTCCGGCTGAGCTCACCGGGATAACCCAGCAGGCGAGCGAGGATCAGGGCCTTGCGGGCGACATCCGTGCCGGAGAGGTCGTCCCGGGGATCCGGCTCGGTATAGCCTTTTGCCATGGCGCTTCGCACCGCATCCGAGAACGACACGCCGGCCGAGACCTCGCTCAGCACATACCCGAGAGTACCGGAGAGGAGTCCCTCGATACGGG
>JAXDMF010000318.1:0-2913 GCA_034666205.1 Gemmatimonadales bacterium | reverse complement strand
GAATCGCCCCCTCGCAGAACTGCCGCAGCGCCTTCAGAGCGTTGGAGAGACGGCGGCTCCCTGGCAGGAGGATCCCGCGGCCGCGAGCAGCTCCAAGTGACCACCGATGCAATTGGGACAGCGAGGAGAGCCCAAACCGGTCTCATGGCGCCGTTTGAAGGCGGCGAATCCCACTCGTCGCCGAACGACCATCTGAGTCCAGCGCGTCCAAGTACCAGAGGTACGTCTGTCCCGCCTTGAGGGGCGATTCTCCCGGCACCGTCAACACGGTATCGGCGGTCTCGTGCACCCACACGACTGCGCCACTCGGGTCGGTAATGGTGAGTCGATAGAGCGGATCGACTCCCTGTCTCCGCCAGGTGAAGACCACCCGTCGGGGGTCTACCGATTCGGTCTCGGATGGCGCGACGAGCCGAACCACGGGGGCCAGATCGGGGGTGAGCACCCGGCCCTCGCGCACTGGATTCTCCTCTTTAGGCCCGCCATTCTGGAGAGGTCCGATGAGGAGGTAGGCCGCAATGCCGGCGGCCAGCCCCGCAGGTAGGGCAATACTCCACCTTCGCCGGACCCTACGCTCGCGGAGTAGCCGACGGGCCGAGGTCACCTCCGTCCGACACTCGCGGCACTCCGCCAGATGGCTCTCGAACTGCCCTCTGGACGAGCCCGGGAGGCTACCGCTTAGGTAGGCGGCCATCTCTTCGGTGTTGGGATGTAGTGAGGTCGAGTAATCAGTCTGCATCGAATGGGCCGAGTGATGTGATTGCGCGAGCCGGTCGATCGATGGTACCGCCTCAATGAAAATGAAACGGACAACAGCGTTCGCCGTGCGGCTCGGCGCGACTCAAGGCACGGGATCGGTAATTCCACTCCTGCGTAACTCGAGTCGCAGTCTCTCCAGCACGCTCGATAGCCGACGATAGACATGAAACCGCGTCGGAAGGCCTAGATTCTCCGCGATCTCCGGCACCGGCAGGTCGTCCTCGAAGCGAAGCTTGAGCAAGAGCCGGTCACGCGGGTCCAGCCGTTCCAACACTGACTCGAGGGCCTGGTAGGTGTCCGCGATTCGCAGTGCCTCTTCCTGATTCGGGGCTCCGCTGTCGCTCAGGGTGGAGAGATCGACGTCGGCCCCGATCAGATCTACCAGCCGCCGGCGCGCAGCGGTGTCGTCATCATGGGCCAGATCCACGTCGGACGCGGGGTGCCGGTTACGGCCGTAGCGATGCCGGTAATGATCCAGGCAGATCCGCTGGGCTACCACGACGAGCCAGGTGGAGAACTCGCTGCGGCCGTCGGCAACGAAACCCCGGAGACGTCGGAAGTTGTCGCTACGCAGCTGCTCCAGGATGTAGGCATAGCGATCCATGACAGCGTCGTGGTCGCCACCGAGCGACCGGGCCACGTGCAGCAGCAGCTTGTTGTGGGAGTCAATGAAGTCGACCCACGCAGCGTCCCTAGTAGCCGGCCGAGTGGCGCCGACCAGAGAAAGCAGGACGGTGGGGGAGGCATGGGACATGCGTCACACGGATGTGGCGAGGCAGCGAACTGGAAGGTGCTTCGAGAAGGTACCCGGCGGGCGGGGAATCAGCAATGCGGGTCCGCCTACCGCCGGCTCTGCACCTGGTAGATCGAGTTAAATCCCGTCGCGAAGCCGCTGCTCGCGGCCCGCAGATACAGCCGCCAGACCCGTACCCGCTCCTCTCCCGCCAGCCGCACCGCCTCCTCTCGATGCTCATCCAGCCGCCTCGTCCAATGTCGAAGCGTCTCGGCATAATCCTGCCCGAACTCCTCGACGTGCTCGGTGACGAAGCCGGCCCGCTCGAGAGCATGCAGGATCCGCGACAAAAGAAGAGGATGGGAGTCGGGGAAGACGTAGCGGTCGGTGAATGGCCCGGCCTTGGGACTCGCGGAGTGCAGGTGGGCGACGCCGTGGTTGAGCAGCCGGCCGCCGGGCCGGAGCAGGCTCGCCAGCCGGGCAGCATAGAGGTCGATTTTCTCGGCCCCCACGTGCTCGACCATGCCGATGCTGGCGATGGCGTCGAAGCGCTCGCCCCTGAGGCTCCGGTAATCCAGCACCCGAATCGTCACCCGATCGTCCAGGCCGGCCTCGGTCACCCGGGCTCGGGCCAGGCTGGCCTGCGGCTCGGAGAGGGTGATGCCCAGGACGCTGACGCCGTGGCGAGCGGCGGCATGGATGGCGAAGCTGCCCCAGCCGCAGCCGACATCCAGCACCCGCTGGCCCGGCTCGAGCCTGAGCTTGCGGCAGGTCAGCTCCAGCTTGGCCACCTGGGCCGATTCCAGCGACGCGCCATCCCGGGAAAAGAAGGCACAGCTGTAGGTCATCGACCGGTCCAGGAACAGCGCAAAGAACTCGTTGGAGACGTCGTAGTGGTGGCGGACCGCGCGGGCATCCCGGGCGCGTGAGTGGAGCCAGCCTCGGGGACGGAGCTCGGCAGCGGGTCGGGGTGAGCGAAGGGTGGCGCCGGCCGCGCGGGCGGCGGCGAGCATCAGGCTGATCCGGCTCCGGGCAGGAAGAGCGGGCGGGGTCCACTCGTAGATCACCCGGTTCACCGCGTCGAGGTCGTCTACTTCCAGCTCGCCGGAGACGTAGGCCCGGCTGAGACCGAGCTGGCCGGGCGCCCGAACCAGGTGGGAGAGGGCGCGGGGCGAACGCGCCGCGACGACGGGGCCGCCGTCACGGGTCGCCGGTACGGAGGTTCCGTCCCAGAACTCGATGGTGAACGGACGTTCCGGGAAGAGTCTTTCGATGTTCCGGCGTAAGGGCGCCGTGCTCGTCATTTGATTGTCATCTCTTCAGGGGATTCTTCGCGGAGCCTGCCACCTCTTACCTCTCACCTCTCACCTCTCACTTGTCCCCAAACACCTTCTCCACCGGCTCCATGTCGGCGCCCTGGG
>JAXDMF010000317.1:0-4583 GCA_034666205.1 Gemmatimonadales bacterium | reverse complement strand
AATCGCAGCTCCGCGCTCGCGACGCCGAGCTGAGTGCCGACCAGCCGGTCCAGCTCGGCGCATCCAGTCTGGGTGTTGGCATCATTGGTGTTCAGGCATTCATGGCGACGGTACGAGCCTGACGTGTAGCCGCGAAGCAAGTCGGTGTTGCCGCCGAAAATGCGGAATTTGTCGGCATCGCGACCGATCCGGCCGAAGTACAACACCCGGGTGGCGAACACCAGCGGGCCAATGATGGGGTCGTATCGGCGGTAGTCCGCCGTCACCTGGGAGAACTTCCAGTCTCCCAGCGTCTGCGCGTACTCGAGCCGGTAGCGACGCCCGAGGAACGGGGCGGTATAGCCGAACAACGAATTGTCGAACACCAGCGCGGTCGATGGCTGGAGGTAGTTCACCCCTGCCCGGCTGTTAGTCTCGAGGGTGGGATCCTGGGTGGCAAAGCCGAACTGTGGATCGTAGGGCTCCAGAATGCTCAATACCGCGTCGTCCACGTTGGCCACGCGCATACTGGCCTCGATCCGCTGGAAACGGCTGATCGGATAGTAGGCCTGCCCAAACGCGGACCGCACTACCAGACGGCGGACGTTGGTGACGAAGGTGTTCTCTGACGGAGTCGGCGTGCCCACCCGGATTTCGCTCGGCTCGTAGAAGTAGTAAGGCTCCTGCGAAATACCTGTGGCCCAGTTGATCCGGTGGCTCATGTTCGCGTAGGCCGCCAGAACCTGGGCCTCACTGATCCGCCCGTTCACGTAGCCGGCGAACACCAGCTGGTGGTTACCCAGGATGTCGCTCAGCGATATCGCGCTGCCGCCGAAGAACCCGCGGCCGAAGTTATCCCGGGCGTACCCGATCGATGGGCGAGCCACGTAGTCGGGGGTGAAGTGCACCCGGTATTTTTTGACGGTGAACTCACTGGTGTCGGGCAGGCTAAACGTGGCCGAATCCATCAACGCCGCGATCGAGACGGGTGGGGCCACCTGAGCCGTATCGCCGGTGCGGTTGACTTCGCTGGAGGAGCGGAATCCCTGAGGCGTGCGGTAAATCGATCCACCTTCGCCGACCTGGGGGCGAACCTCCTCGGGAACCTGAAGCGAGTGGGCCGTGTCTACGGGTATGGCCGCCGTGCTGGCCAGAAGCCCGCTGCTGTCCGGGGCCGTTTGCCGGTAAGGCTGGCGCTTCAGTCCCCGTGGGTTGGACAGCGTGTAGACGTCGTACTTGCCCTTCTCGAAGTACACGAATGCCAGACGATCGGCCTCGGGGGCCCAGGAGAGAACCGGTGACAGCGGAGTAATGCCCTGGGTTCCGGTGTAGAAATCGGTGAGCTGGTAGAGGGATTTGTCTCCCAAGTCGTACAGATAGATGTTGCTCACGCCGTTGCGATCGGACACGAACGCGATCGAGCCGCCGTCCGGAGCCCACTGCGGGCTCACATTCTTACCCCGGTCCATCTGGTCCAGCACCTGGATCGAGCCGGTGTCGAGGTCGTACAAGGCAATGCGCATGTTGCCGATCTTCAGAGTCTTGAAGTCGGTCTCCGGACCCCGGTCGGTCGCAAAGGCAATGGTCTTGCCGTCGGGTGACCAAACGGGGTGCAGATCGGCGTACTTGTCCTGAGTCAGCCGCCGGAGGCCGCTGCCATCCCGCTTGACGGTGAACAGGTCGCTCAAGCCGCCGTCGTATCCGGTGAAAACGAGCTGCTGACCGTCCGGGCTCCACGACGGCGTGGTGACACCGCTCAGCTTTACCTGGATGCGTTTGACTTCCTTGTTCCGCGCCACATCTACGATGACGATATCATCGCGAGAGCCGCGCTTGGCCGCAAACGCGAGGTACTTCCCGTCGGGCGACCAGTTGGCCTGCGAGTTGATGAACCGGTAAGTCTCGTAGTTGCTGCTGACGCCGGACTTGAGAATCCGGCGCTTCACCTTGCCGGTTTTGCCGTCCGCCAGGTAGAGGTCGACAAAATAGAAGTCCTTCTCGCTGAAGTAGGCCACCTGAGAGCCGTCAGGTGAGAGGGCTGGGGCCAGGTGGAGCGTACCCTGCGAGCGCTTCTCGGTCAGGAGCTCCTCGGCCACGGCCCGCGCCTTGGCCCGCGCGCCGATCTCCGGCAGGTATTTCTTCTGCACTGCGTCACGCCACTGGTCGGAAAGCTGATCCAGGGTAAGTCCGATGGTGCGCCGAAACGCCCCCTCGACGCCACCGCCCAGCGTCGCCTTGAGGATGGCGCCGACGGCCTCGTCTCCCCAGCGCTCGCCGATGTACGACCAGAGCGCGTGCCCGAAGCGATAGGGGAAGTACTTGTAGGGATCGAGGGTCATTTGCTCGATCGTTGGCAGGCTGCCCTCGAGCGACGCGTCTCGCAGCCACATGGCCGTCTCGGGGTTGATCGGCCCGAGCGAGAGGTACTCCGCCATGCCTTCGGCGAACCACAGCGGAGGATTGATGGCAATGATGGTGGACAGGCCGCCGCCGGCGCGCCCACGGGACCAGGTGTCGTACTGGAACTGGTGCGTCATCTCGTGCTGGAGGACATGCTCCAATTCCGCGTACGAGCCGGTGAACGGCATCACGGCGCGGTTGCGCTGGAAGTCGGTGACGCCCCCCGTCCCCTCGCTGGGCGGCTCCGCGCCTAGCGCGTTGGTCTGCTGGAAATCGGAATGTGAGGCGTACAGGATGATAGGCTTCCGCTCGCGGAACTCGTGGTTCAGGACCTTGGACAACCGGGCATAGCTCCGCTCGGCCATGCGGGCGGCATCCATGGCGGCCACCCGCTCCCGCTCGTAGTAATAGACGTCGAAGTGCTCGGTCTGAATGAGCTTGAAATCGAACGTGTTGTACTGCACCTTATTGCGCCCGAAGTACTGGGCAGAGAGCAGTCCTGGCGCGAACAGCAGGACAAGCAGGGCCGGGACGGCGCGTCGGAGCATAGCGACCTCGATCTAGGAAGAGCTGATCAGCAGCTCGGGTGCATCGTCCCAGAGCCGCTCGAGTTGATAGAACGAGCGCGTCTCGGGATGAAAGAGGTGGATGACGAAATCCACGAAGTCGAGTAAAACCCAGCGCCCGCCGTTCAAGCCTTCGATGTGGTGGGTGTGGTGCCCGCGGCGATGAAGCTTTTCCATGACCGACTCCGCGATGCCCCGCACGTGCGCATCCGAGGTGCCGGAGGCGATGACGAAGTAATCGGTAGCATCGTTCAGGCCGCGAAGGTCGAGCACCACGAGCTGGTTGCCCTTCAAGTCCTGGATCGCATCGAGCGCCAGGCGAAGCGCCTCAGGCGGCGGGCGCTTCACCGGCCGGCTCGGTCGTGCGTCTTGTTTCATCCCTTCCGGGTATCTCCCTCGTCGAGCGGGCCGGGCCCGTCCTCGACCTGATAAAAGATTCCCCAGGCGCCCGGGCCCACATGGGTGGCCAGCACCCCGGTGGCCAGGGCGACAAAGCAGTCACGCGGCCCGTATTTCTCGACCAAAGCGGCCTGGATCCGCCGGGCTACGTCCGGCGCGTCAGCGTGGGCTACCCCGAAGCGTATCACCTTCGGGCGCGGCGTGAGCCGCTGCTCCAGTTGACTCAGAACCCGGGCTTCCACGTTCTCGCGTCCCCGCACCCGCTCGATGGGCACGACGTGGCCCTCGCGGTCCAGTGAGAGGATCGGCTTGACGTCAAGCATCCCTGCCAGCCACGCCTTGCCCCGAGAGATCCGACCCGAGCGGAGCAGATTGTCGTAGCGGTCCACCGTCAGAAGCATGCCGGACCGGCTCCGCACTCTGGCCAGTTCCTCCGCGATTCGTTCGCCGGTCCACCCCGATTCGGCCAGCTCGGCGCCGCGCAGGGCCAGGAGGCCGACCCCGAAGGACGCCGATCGGCTGTCCACCAGGTGAATTCTCTCGAGGCCGGCAGCACGAATGGCGGCCTGGGCGGCATTAAAGGTGCCGGACAGCACAGACCCGAGCAGCACCGCGACGACCTCGTCGGCTTCCCCCCTCGCGTCTCGAAACGCCTGAATGAAGTCGGCCGGCGCCGGCTGCGATGTGGTCGGCAGCTCGGTGGACCGGCGGAGCCGGCGATAGAAGTCCTCAGGCCTCAACTCCACCCGGTCCCGAAAGGCGGAATTCCCGAACACCACCTGCAACGGCACCAGGGCAATGCGATGGCGATCGAGAATCGCATCGGGGAGATCGGCGGAGCTGTCGGTCACCACCGCCACCGCCCGCCGGTCCAAGTGGGCCAGGCGACGATGCTGGGCCCGCATGTCCTGTGCCTTGGCGGTGTCCACTCGACCCCAGCGTGCCGCATAGCTAAAGACGGCATCAGGGGTGTCAGTGTGCACATGGATCTTGAGGATGTCACCCGTAAGGGCCACTACAGTGGAGCCGCCGAAGGTGTGCATCGCCGCCCGAACTTCGTTGGCCGGGGGAAGCCGGTCACCGCGTACCAGCACTTCGGTGCAGAACTGGAAGTCTTGCTCGACCGCGACGTCGAGCATTGCTGCGGGTGCCATCGAATCCGAGTCCGGGTCGCTCAAGGGGTCGACGCCTAGCGTCGCGTCGCCATCGATGTAGCGGACCACGCCCTCGATCATGCGA
>JAXDMF010000316.1:0-12571 GCA_034666205.1 Gemmatimonadales bacterium | reverse complement strand
TCTACGCCGGGTTGCGAGACGTCGTGGTGCCGACTCGCTTCAGGCTGTCCCCCACGGTCCACCCTGTGGATGTAGGGGCCGCCCCCGCCGAACCCGTAGCGGCCATTCTCAGGGGTGCGCCCGCCTCCGTCAACATACGGCGTCGACCTCTTCGACCCATGCGTCCCGGCGCCTCCACCCGGTTGCTGGCCGAGGTCCGGGATCTTGCTGGGCGAGCGGTACCGAGTTCCAGCGTAAGCTGGGCCTCGACCGATTCCGGTGTCGCGCGGGTCGACTCGGCAAGCGGATGGGTGTACGCGGTCCGTCCCGGCCGGGCGCTGGTGGTGGCGGCAAGCGGCGAGTGGCGGGACAGCACGCCGATCGTGGTACGACGCCCCACAGTTGACCCACCGGCGCCGGCCTCGGTGTCCATCTCTCCGTCCGGGTCGTTACGGGTGGGCGACACCATCACGCTGACTGCCGCGGTGCTCGATGGAAGTGGGACCCCCCTGGCCGGAGCGGAGGTCGCGTGGAGTTCGAGTGAACCTGAGCTCGCTGCTATCGACCCCCTGAACGGACGGGTGCGGGCGTATGCTCCCGGCACCGCGACCATTATCGCCACAAGCGGGTCGAAAGCCGCAAGGTCTCAGGTGACGGTCCTCCCGCCCGACCTGGCGGCCGATACGATCGCCATTCAGGGTTATGAGTCGGAGCACCCGCCCGAGGAGCCGAAAGAAACCGTAGCCAAACCTGCCGTCACCCCTCCTGAGAACCGTGACGCGGAGCGCCAACGGCTCGATGCCGGCATTTTGACCGGAGTGCAGCAATGCTACGACGCTCTCCGTTCCAAGAACGTCGCTCGCGTGGCAGAGCTATATCAGCCAACGAAAAAGTCGGACGTGCACCAGCTGAACAAGCTGACGCGCATTCTTCGGACTGAGGAGTGGGGAGCTGTCGTGGGCAAGAGAGTCGACGGTACTCGACAGCTCGGCACCACGGCCGCGGCAATGGAGTTCAGCTTTCAGCTCGAGTGGAAAGATGCGTTCGGCGGGCGCCTGACCAGCCGCCCGGTTTTTCGCGCCGAGTTCGCCAGGAACGGGAATGGGTGGGAGATATCCAGCTGCCGGATGGTAGGATCGCCTAAGCTGTAACGCCTCACGTCAGTCGCGGAGGCCAACCGCGAGACCCAAGCGGATAACGACATTTGAGCCGGAGCTCGATTCTACCGGTATCGCGGTGCCGCTCGATCGGCTGGTCAGCATGCCTTTCCCCATGTGGTTGTACCCGTAGGTAGCTCCAACGTCGAGATTGAGCCGCGAACCGAGCCGGACGAGGAGCCCACCTCCGCCGTTCAGCTGCATGAAGGTCGAGGACAGCGATAGGTCGCCGCCGGAAAAGCCGACCTTCAGCAGCGAGAACCGCGCCGAAACGTAGGGCGCTGCCGTGTTGCTCCCCACGTGGATGAGGTGGCGCGGCTCGATGAACCCTCCGTAGAGCCGCGCGTCTTCCGTCCGGCCTTTCACTTCATGGACCGTGATTTGGAAGCCTGCACCCACTGACAACGCCCCGGGCGTGTACCGGAACTGCGCTTCCGCACCGACGCCATCCTGCAGGCCAGTGAATACGTCCCCGAACACGCCGTTGACGAGCCCCGATGCCTGGAGTGAAAACGGCTGCGCCGACTGAGCCTCGAGATCGCCGCAGAGGGCTCCGATCAGGACCCAAGGCACCAGCCACGGACAAACCCTCAGACGATTCATGGTCGCTGGTGCTGGCGCGCTGATGTCGGGGGCTTGGCCTGCAGCAGCCCGCTGGGGGAGGGACTCCCCGGAGCAGTCCCGGTGACGGTATAGGAGAACTGTACCGGCGAGTCGGCCAGCCCCGAGTTGGACCCCATCGCGCAAAACTGGCCAGGAGATGGACCTGTCGGCTGGAAAGCGCTTGCGTACCCATCGACGTCCGTGACGGTGTTGTAATCGCCCACACCGTCGCAGGTCCTCCACTCGACCGTCACACCACTCACCCCGTTGCCGTATTGGTCCACCGCGCGGAGCACCAGCGGTTGCGGTAGATCGCTATTCACCGGAGCCGATTGATTGTCGCCGGAGGTCTTCTGCAGACCGAACGCTGCGTCGGGTACCGCTTCGAGACTGACGCGGGAGACCGCCGCGCCCGGCACCTCGAGATCCACGTACAGGGTGCCCGCCGTCTGAGAGACTGTCCAGGACGAAAGCCTTACAATGCCATCGGGGTCGCTCGCGCCCACAGGCTCGACTGCACCGCCCGGGGAAACCGAGATCACGACCGGAGCGTCTGCGACCGGTTGGCTTGCCGCGTCGGTGAGCGTCCACAATACCGCAGTGGCCAGGCGAGTGCCGACCACCACCGTGCTCGGTGGAGGAGTGAGAAGGGAGACGAATGCTACGCTGGGCAGCGTGATCGTCTCAGAGACCACTTCGCTCGCCGGGCTGGTGCTGGCGAACCGGAGGGTGTGCGCGCCGGGGCTCCCGACGATAGCAAGATCCGGATAAACAGCGCGGCCCTCGGCGTCGGTGAGAGCAGTGGTTTGACCTCCGAGCGTCCCTTCACCCGTTGCAATAGACGCACGCACCTCGACGCCAGCCTGCGCGACCGGGTTGCCACTCGCATCCTGGAGTTGAATCGAGGGCTGAGTGCCGAAGGGCACCCTGCTTCGCGCGGCTGGCGACGGTGGGACTGTCAGCTCGAGCCGGGAGGGTGGTCCCGCCGCCACCGAGATCGGGTCGGAAGCCACCCCGGCGAGGGCTGGCCCGCTAAAAGACAACCTGTAGTCGCCGACGAGACCCGAGAGCGAAAGACCGCTGAAGCTAGCCACACCCGAGGAATTCGTCGTCGCGGTGGCTTGCTGGAGGGTTCCGGCTGGGCCCGACAAGAGCGTCGCCGTGATCGCCAGACCGGGCTGGGGTGCCGGATTGCCCAGTGCGTCCGCCACCTGGATGACTGGCTGCCGACCGAACGGAGCGCCGTTCTGGGCCGACGAGCTTGGCTGCACCGTGATCTCGAGCTTGCCGGCCGCTCCGGCTTGCGCCGTGGCAGAAAAGATGACCGGACCGTTCCCGGCAGACTGAATCCGAGCCGAAAGCGAGTACTGGACCCCAGCAGATCTTCCGAGGGTCCAGCTGGTCACTTGAGCCACACCCAGGTCGTTGGTGGTCACGGTGGACGGGGACACCGAGCCGTCGCGGTCCGCCCCGAAAGCGATGACCACGCCCGGCACCGGGTTGCCAGATTGGTCATGCACCACCACGGAAGGCGCGGGACTGACCGGGGAGTTTACCGTGCCCTGGTAGGCAAGGGGCTGGTTGCCCAGGATGTTGGCGGCGGTTCCGGCCCCCACCTGCACCGGCTCGGAAACGATCTGCAGAGCCGGGGCTGACACGCCGAAGCGCAACGTCCGCGGACCTGCGGGCCCCTGAATCGTCAGATCGCCGTAAGCCGCGCGCCCCGCCGCGTCGGTGGAGACGGTCGTTGTTCCGTTCAGTGTGCCGGCCCCGGAGGCGATGGAGACCGTGACGTCGACTCCCGCGACCGGTTGATTGTCGGGATCGAGAATTCCAACCACCGGCTCCCGGTCGAAGAGGATTCCGTTCTGCACCAGTATGGGCGGCGCCTGCAGGATGAGGATTCTGGCTGGCGGAGGCCGGACCGCCTCGGCCGTAAAGGTCAGGGGGGAGCCATTCAGGGCGGACCCGGAGGAGTTTGTCCCCACTGCTTGAACCGTCTGGACTCCGGGCTCCGCACCGAGGGTCCATTTTACGTGTACCCGACCCTCGTGGTCCGATAGGGTCGCCGGGTCCGAAAGGGTGCCGCCGCCCGGCCCCAACGCTGTGAAGCTGACCTCGACATCGGGAATCGGACGGTTATCGTCATCTGTTACAATGACTTCCAGCGGTAGGGGGAGCTCACGTCCGGGAGCACCGACCTGGCCGCCACCCGTGCCGGCCTCCAGCTTGGTTGCCTCCTGCCGCCCGGGCGGGGTAACGCAGAAGGGGCCCCCACAAGACAGATCGTCGCCCCCACAATTCTGGAGCAGGAGCGCCGCGACGATCACAACCACGAACGGCGAGAGCCGCGGTGGTCGACCCGGAAGGGCGTACAAGAGATGCATGAGAGGCACTCGGCCCTCACTCGGTTCCGATAATGCCAGGCGCCGCAGCCGAACGCCGCGACGGGGACCTCCATGAGCCCCTCTTCCAGTATCCCTCACCCGGGACGGCTGTCAAGCGGTCGTACGTGCGTTCACCAAGGGGCGGTGGTGAAGCGGACTGCCTCTTGACTGACCCGGTACGCCGGCGGGGCCTGGCGCGTGGTGTGGACGTCAATCATGCCGGTCCGCTCATGGAGGACCAGCTGGGCGGTCATCGTCTCCAGTCCATTCTCGGGGGACTCCGGGACCAGAGTACACGAGAGGACGAGCCGGCGACGACGCGCGGTCCCACGCACCTCATAGGCGACCTGCTTTCGGCTGAGCGTGTACCCATCGGTCCACCCCAGCGCGATAAAGTTGTTGAGATCGGCACTAAGAGGAATGAAGCGGCGCCTCGGTTGCGTCCCGAACGTCATGAACCCGTCCGACGAGAGGTCGAACCAGGTGTACCGCACACCGAAGAACTCGAACTCGAAGCCCAGGGGCAGTGGTCCCGTCGTTTGGCCTTCGCCCAGCGCGGCGGTGTTCGCGGTCGGCTCTGGTTCCGGCGCGAACCGGATAGACATGGTTGTGGAGCTCCCACCCGTAAGCCGGCAGGTCCGGCCTGGGGTCCGAGCCGGGAGCGGCCGCCCCACTCCATTGCGGGCGTTGACCAGACCAAGGGCGACGAAGGAGCTTTCGAGGAGCGTACGGTCGCGGCTTGACATGCAGACTCCTGGCTTGGAATGTCCGAGGGTGCCTCCAGACCTCAAGGTTGCGCCACCGCTATCAAGCCGTCGTCAAGTGCGTTCTCCCGCATTGACAACCGGGACCGCTCACGGAACCTTCTCACCCCACTTCCCGGATCCTCGTATGACAACAGGCCGGTCCTCATGATTCTCTGCCGCACCATGGGGCCAGTCGAACTGAGCGTCGACGGGGGGCCTGCACCACCCGAGCTCCTCTGGCGGAAGCACCTCGCCCTGTTGGTCTATCTGGCCCGCTCACCCCGTCGGGGGCGCAGTCGCGAGCACCTGATCGGCCTGCTCTGGGGTGACCGGACCGAGGCCGCAGCCCGACACTCTCTGAGCGAGGCCCTGCGGGTCATCCGGTACCACGCGGGCGAGGGGTCGGTGGAGGTAACGGTCGGACAGGTCCGGCTGGAGCCCGGGTCGGTGCAGCTGGATGTGGACCGGCTTGAGGAGCTCGCGGCCGCCGGTGACTGGGAGGCCGCAGCTGAGCTGGTCTCGGGTGAGTTTCTCGAGGGATTCGCGCTGGCCGAAGCCTCGGAGTTCGAGGACTGGCTCGCGGCGGAGCGTGAAAAGTGGGGCCGGCGGGGGGTGGAGGTGTTGGTGAGTTGCGCAGAGGCCCACGCGCAGGTCGGCAAGGTGGAGGAGGCCTGCGGGTTTGCGGGCCGTGCGCTTGGCCTCCAACCGATGTCGGAGACGGCCCTGCGGTGCGCGGTGCGCTGCCGGTCTCTGGCCGGGGACCGGTTTGGTGCGCTCGCACTCTTCGAGCGATTCCATTCGCGCCTGGCGGAGGTGGTGGGGGTCGAGCCCAGCGAGGAGACCCGGGCGTTGATGGAGCGAGTGCGGCGGGAGCGCGCCCCCCATGCCGAGGGTCAGGGAACGCATGCCGACGGCATACCGACAGGTCGGCCGCCGTTGGAGGGGCGTGGACCGGAGCTTCAGCGACTGCTCGAGGCGGCTGCCGAGTCGGCCCGCGCGCGGCGGGCGGCACTGCTCGTGCTCGAGGGGGACGCAGGGATGGGGAAAACCCGGCTGTTGGAGGAGTTGCTGAGCCGGCTGCGACTCGATGGGATCCCGGTCGCCGCTGCCCGCGCGGTCGAGGCGGACCGAGCAGAGCCGTGGAGCGGAGTGCTCGCACTTGCGCGCGGCGGTCTGCTTGACGCTCCGGGCGTTGGTGCGGGACCCTCAGCCGCACTCGCCGCCTTTGCCGGGGTGCTGCCCGAGTGGGCGGAGAGATTCAAGGGAGCGGTATCTCTGGCGGCTCCACACCCGTTAGGCCGGGCACTCGCAGAGGCGCTTCGTGCGGCGGTGGAGGACCAGCCGGTCGTGATCGCAGTGGACGACGCCCAGTGGCTCGACCAGGACTCGGCCCTTTCGCTCGGCGCAGTCCTTCGCGATCTCGCAGCCACGCCGCTGACGCTGGTTCTCGCGATCGCGCCTTACCCACCGAGACCCGAACTCGACGAGCTCCGGGTGAAGATCGGCAGCGAGCTCGGGGGGCAGACGGTGCGGCTGCGGGTCCTGGATCGAGCAGGCCTCCGCCACCTGGCGGAACGTATGCTGCCGGGCTACGACCCGGTTGCCATCGACCGGGTGGTGCGCCGGGTTGCGACCGATTCCGCGGGATTACCGCTCCTTGCAGTTGAGCTCCTGCGCGCCGTCGCTCTCGGCCTCGATCTCGGGACCATCTCGGGGGCATGGCCGGAGCCGTTTCGGACGCTCGACCAGAGCTTGCCAGGCCACCTCCCTGATGCCGTGGTCGCTGCCATCCGCATCGGGGTCCGGCGGCTGAGCCCTCCGGCCCAACGCGTGCTCGCCGCCACCGCAGTCCTGGGGGACCTGGTATCGCCGACGTTGTTGGAGCGCGCGCTCTCGTTGGACGTGGAGGAAGTGGCCCGAGCGCTGGACGAGCTGGAATGGCACCGCTGGCTGGTGGCAGAGCCGCGGGGCTACTCGTTCGTCGCGCGAATCGTGCGACAGGTTGTCGAGCGGGACATCGTCACCCCGGGGCAGCGGCGGCGGGTGTTGGAAGCAGTGGACCGCGTGTCCGCTTCTTCTGGGTTACACCGCGATGCTGCCCCATCCAGACGCAGACTGCCTCGGTAGCTCGATGGACATCGGCCCCGAATCGCAGTGACCGGGGCCGGGTATCGAGTGAGGGCGGTGGGACTCGAACCCACGACCTAGGGATTAAAAGTCCCTTGCTCTACCAACTGAGCTACGCCCCCCCGTGTGTCGAGCCTGAAATATCCTAACCCCCTCATCCAGCGGCAACCTTCGTCCCCGCTGAGCAGAATCTAATCTCGGCGGCCCCCCACCTAAGGTTTTGCCCGATGGGAGAAGCAAGGGAAACCCCCGATATTGAGCACGGGACGGGGACCCCACCACGGCGCGCCGCGCCTTCTTCCACTGCCCAGCAGCTTCAAGAGATGAACAATTAAGGATCCCAATGCTACGCCCACGCCGATCCCTCGCGAGGCGTCGAGTTCCGTCCCGGTGGCGGTCGGACTGGCCCAATTCCGGCGCACCATGCGTGAGGCCGGCGCGGAGGACGTGGTCGACTCGATTCTCGACCTCTTCGCCGAAGACGCTCCCGTGCGCCTCGCGGCCCTGAATGGAGCGGTAACCTCGGGTCAGTGCGAGGAGATCGCGCGGGCCGCTCACGCCTTCAAGTCTCCGGCCGGGGCCATCGGGGCCCGAGGACTCGAGAGCATGCTACTCGACATGGAATTGGCCGGCAACGCGGGAGCAATCGATCAGGCACGTACCGCGTTCGACCGGGTACGGCCGGAGGTGGAGTCGGTGCTCCAGCATCTGCGCCTGGAGCGCGAGAGGAGAGGCGTTGGCAATAGCTAAATCCGAGACCCGAACCCACTGGCTGGCGGCCCTCGCGACCGGTGCGGGTCTGCTTCCGCCCGGCGACGTCATCGAGGTTGCACCGGGGACGCCTCTACCAGAAGCCTGGGAGCAGGTAGCCCGGGCATGCCGGTTGAGCGAGCAAGATCTCGCCGTGCACGTCGCGGCCCGGCACCGCTTGAGCGTGGCCGATTTGAAGGCGGCCTCGGCCGCGACGATCTCGCTGGTCCCGGAAAAGGTGGCCCGACGCCACACTGCCATCCCGATCCGCGCCAACGATCGGCAGATCACGGTGGCAGTGGCTAATCCGAGCGACCTCGACCTCGAGCAGGCATTGGGTTTCGTTTCCGCACGCGAGGCCGTCTTCGAGATCGCACCCGCTTCGGCGATCCTGAAAGTCATCGACGAGCTGTATTCGCCGGATCGCCTGGTAGAGCGCCTGGTGGGACGCATCGGTTCGGATATGGCCGACCAGGTCTTTCTGGTCGAGGACACCGGGCCGGAAGCCGTCTCCACCGAGGAGATCGACGCTACTCCAGTCGTGAAGCTCACCAATCTGATTCTGCACGAGGCGGTGCGGACCGGGGCTAGCGACATCCATCTCGAGCCAGGTCGCGACGGGGGCACCGTGCGTCTCCGGGTCGATGGGGTTCTCCGCACCATCATGCAAGTGCCCACTTCGGTGATGAGTCGGGTGGTGTCACGAATCAAGATCATGGGCAAGCTCGACATTGCCGATCGTCTCCGTCCGCAGGACGGGCGGGCTCGGCTGCAGGTGGAAAACGCCACGCTCGATCTGCGTATCTCGACGGTGCCGACCCGGGAAGCCGAGAAGGCGGTAATCCGATTGCTGGACCCCCGGAACGTCCGCCGGCTGGAGGGGCTCGCCATCGCACCCGCTGAGCTCGCTCGCATTCGTCGCCTGTTCGGCCACCGCGAGGGGATCGTCGTGGTGACTGGTCCCACCGGTTCGGGGAAAACAACCCTGCTCTATGCTGCGCTCCAGGAATTGGCTACCGGCGAAGTCAATATCATGACGGTGGAGGACCCGGTTGAATATGAGCTCCCCGGTCTCACTCAGATCCAGGTGGAGACAAAGCGCGACCTGACCTTCGCGACGGCACTGCGCTCGATCCTGCGACAGGATCCGGACGTGGTATTCGTGGGCGAGATCCGGGACCGGGAGACGGCCGAAGTCGCGGTACAGGCCAGCCTGACCGGCCATCTGGTCCTGGCCACCCTTCATGCCAACGACGCCGTGGGTGCTGTGGCCAGGTTTCTCGATCTGGGAATCGACCGGACCAAGATCGCCGCCACCTTGCGCGGCTCGGTTGCGCAACGGCTGGCCCGGCGGGCGTGCCCCAAGTGCGTGCTGCCGTTGGCGGGCCCTCTCAGTCCGGCAGAGGCCCGACTCGCGGGGCGCTACGGTGTGCAGCCGCTGGTGCGGGTGGTCGGCTGCGACGCGTGCAGCAAGTCCGGTTACAAGGGCCGGCTCCCGTTGCTCGAGGTCTTGATCTCCAACCCCACCTTCGAGGAGCTGGTGGCGACGGGAGCTCCGGTCGCCCGGCTGCAGAAAGCGGCCGCCGTCGGTGGCTTCCGGTCGCTCCGGGAGAATGCGGTCGAGCGGGTGCGCCAGGGGGAGACCACGCTGGAGGAAGTGGAGCGCGTCCTAGGGGATGCAGGCACCGATCAGGCCGGCTCCGAACCGCAGCAGCCACTAGTCCTCCTGGTAGACGATGACCATGTCAGCCGCACTCTCGCTCGCAAGGTCCTGGAGAAAAGCTCCTTCCGGGTTGTGGAAGCCGGGGATGGCCTCGCCGCTCTGGCACAGCTCGACGCCGGGCCGGCACCGGCTTTGATGGTCGTCGATCTCGATATGCCTGAGATGGGTGGGCGAGAGGTGCTTGCGCGCGTACGCCAAACCGTTGCCACCGCCGGGCTACCCGTACTGGTGTTGACCGGATCCGGCACTGAGGAGATGGAGGCAGAGCTCATGGAGGCGGGGGCCGATGACTACATTCGGAAGCCCCTGGAGCCGGCTCGCTTCGTGGCCCGCGTTCGAGCGGCCTTACGGAGGGCAGCGGAGTGAGTCAGGCCACGAACGGCGCTGGGGACCGGGCCGATTACGCCAGCAGGCGCTCGGCGGGATACCGGAACATGTCCGAATGCCCCTGGAGTGCCTTGATCACCTCAAGGCTCTCGAACCGCCGCACGTCGTAGAGGCACAGCGTCACCAACGGGAAGCGCTTCGCCAGTATCCGGTCATACCCGGCCTCGTACTCCATGACCTCGTCCAACGTCATTCCCGCACTCAGGCAGCACGTCATATCCCCGACCACGCGGAGCGACGTGGCCCCGGCGCCCAGGGCCGAGACGAAATTGGTTTCCCAATAGTCGAATTGCTCCTGCGGAGTGGGGCAATATTTGTAGAGCACCAGCCGGCCGGCGTTGATCGCGGGCTGAACTGAGCCTCGCCCGCGCTCGAGCTGCCCCAGGATTTGGCCACTGGCCTCCGCAGACGCAGCGAGAAAGCACGCATTGCCCGGACGCAGTCCGTCGGACAGAAACTCCACGGCCAGCTTTGTCCTCCCCGCATCGTTTCCGTATAGAGCGCAGAGATGAGTCCCGAATGTCACCGGAACGCCGGCGATGACGGTGTGCTGTCGGCGGTCCGAAGGCTGGGATCGAGGAGGGGGGTCGGTGACCGGCTGGGGCTCCATGAAGGCCAACAGGTCGGCACGGCGGAAGCGGCGCTCCCGCTTTCCACCGACCCGCAGGCAGGCGAGCTGACCCGAGTTGGTCCACCGCCGGAGCGACGTTTCGCTCACCCCAAGGAAGGCGGCCGCCTGCTTGATGTCGAGGAGGTCCTCCGAATCGCTCATCGCAACCCCCTGGGCCCGACGCGACGAAATGCGCCTAACCGGCATTCTACCCATTGCTATTCTCTGTTGTCTAACTTGACCAGTAACGTACAACAAAGTATATAACGATTGACTTTTGGCCAGAGGTGCGTCACAACATGCCGAACCGAACCAAAGACCGCAAGCTGGACGCCCGACTCAGGGTCCTCCTGCTAGAGACTTCTCCCGAAACCCCAGAGTTGATAGCTGCCGAGTTGGAGCGTACCGGGCTGCCGGTGCACTGTGTCCGGGTCGACAGTGAAGCGGCCTTCATCGGATCACTCCGGAGCCTAGCCCCCGACCTGATTCTCGCAACTCCTAGCCTGCCGGGTTTCGATGTGACGGCGGCCTTGCGAGTCGTGCAGGCATTACGTCCCACCGCCCCAGTGATCGTGGTGGCGGAGGCGCTCGACTATCAGACGGCCGTCACCTGTCTCCGGGCCGGCGCCGAAGACGTGGTGCTGACGGACGACTTGAGACGCCTCGGGCCGCTCACCCGGCGCGCCCTCTCGGTACGGCAGCCGCTCAAGCGGCTGACCCGGCGCCAACTGGAAGTGTTGCGGCTAGTGAGCGAGGGAAAGACCACCCGGGAGATGGCGGAACGGCTCAAGGTGAGCGCGAAGACGGTGGAGACCCATCGAGGCGCCATGACAAAGCGGTTGGGAATCCGGGAGGTCGCCCGCCAAGCGCGGTACGCGGTCCGGGTGGGATTGGTACCCGCGGGAGATCCAGCCGAGGGTGTGCTCCGCTCGAAAGCCGACGAAGAGGATGACCGTGCGGTGATCGTCAACGTGATGCCGGAGGAAGGCGACCAGGCCGCGGCCTAGTTCTGCTTAGTCTGTCTGATGTCGCAGTTTTAGCGCGCGTGAGATCTGTTCGCGTCAAAACCTGCCGAAAGTTGTCGCACATTCACCGCTTCACGACTCGAATGTGACGTGGCTCGAACTGCCGTGAGGGAACCGTCTCTCAGGCATTTCCTGATGGTCAATATGCCCAGTCGCGTGTAGCTTGGTTGACGGTAACGGGTTCCCCGCCCGCGATGTGGGTTCATGCTGACATCACCGCTGCTTGGCCTCCGAGTCACGCTCCTCACGGATGATCCCCGTGATGCTGATCTGATCACGCGCGCCGTCGAGCGGACCAATTTCCGCAACACCGTAGTCCAGGTCGATACCAGAGCGACATTCCTGCGCGCGTTGGAGCTATTCGAGCCCGACGTGATTCTGTGTGGCCACGGGGTGGCCGACTTGACGGCCGCCGACGCGCTGCGGCTGGCGCAGGCCCGCCTGCCGGCCTCGCCGTTCCTGCTGCTGGCCGACACCTTCGAGCAGAGCGATTGTGATTGTTTGAAGATGGGTGCCTGGGACTTCATCCTCCGATCGAACATTTCCCGCCTCCTTCCCGCCATCAACGTGGCCATGGAGGCGTGTACGCCCTTGCGGAAGCTATCAAGACGTCAGCGTGAAGTGCTCCAGATGCTGGCAATGAGTTGCTCGACCAGGGAGATCGCACGCCGGTTGCGCCTGAGCGTCAAGACCGTGGAAACCCATCGTGCTGCCGTCATGAAGCGCCTGGAGATTCACCAGGTCGCGAATCTGGTTCGCTACTCCCTGCGCGTTGGCTTGATTCAGCAGGAGCAGCCGCGAGAGCTCGAACACGCAGTGGCGTAGTCCAAGCCCGATCCCCAGAGGATCCCGAGGACTACCAGCTACCCGTGTTCCTCCGTAGTACCCTACACGAAACGATCAAACAGTGCCTCGGCCGAGAGTTGGCTGGTGGCGGTGCCGTCACAAAATCCTCTGCGGAACGCTCCTCTCGTGGTTGCCCAGCAATCCGGGCGCATCGTTTGAGAGCGGCGAAGCATAGCGTGTGTCTTGGATTTGGTGATCTGGTAAATCGAAGTCGGCGCGCCGGGGCGATTG
>JAXDMF010000315.1:0-4143 GCA_034666205.1 Gemmatimonadales bacterium | reverse complement strand
ACCTTCTTCACCGGACAGCCGAAGTTGATGTCGATGAGTTCAGGCTGGTAGTGCTCGGTGATGAGCCCCGCGGCTTCCGCCATGGCGTTGGGATCCGCACCGTAGATCTGGATTCCGATCGGTCGCTCGACCTCCTCGAACTCCGCCCCTTCGAGCGTGGTCCTGATCCGGCGGCGGATCGCTTCGGAGGAGAGGAACTCGGAGAGCACGAGGTCCGCGCCCATTCGCCGGCAGATCTGGCGGAATGGCGCCTCGGACACTCCGGCCATCGGCGCCAGAATGAGCGGGAAGTCGGGCGAGGATAGACAAGGCAACTGCATGGGGAGAAAATACTTGGCCGCCCGATAGGTAGCAATGGAAGAAGCCCGGCCCTAGAATTAGGTTGCCCGGGCGCACCTTCCGATCGCCACCAGCCACGCGTGGACGGTATGCAGCTCAGAGACTACTTCGAAACCAGTGCCGTCAGCTTGGCGCTACGCGGCGGCTCCAAGGACGAGATACTGGCAGAGCTGGTGGGTCTGCTCCGGATGGACGAGCGATCGTCCGGAACCCTGTTGCGCATGCTTCAACGACGGGAGAACCTGGGCTCGACTGGCGTGGGTCGTGGGATCGCCATCCCACACTCCCGATCGCTGGTGGTGAGCCGGCTCCGGCTGGCCTTCGGCCACTTGCCTGGGGGTACTGAGTTCCAGGCCATCGATGGCAAGCCGGTCTTCAACTTCTTTCTGATCGTGGCGCCTCCGCTCGAGATCTCCAACCAATACCTCCCAGTGCTGGGGAAGATCGCCCAGCTAGCCAAGGAGCCGGACGTTCCCGATCGGCTGGATACGCTCAAATCGGCCGACGAGTTTTTTCGGCTGCTCCAGGAGAAGGGAGTGTAGGCAGCTGGAGATGAAACGTCTGAATGAGTGACGAATGGTGAGAGGTGAGCGGTGAGCAGTGAGCGGGGTCCGTCCGGCGGTGCTGCTTTGATCCGCGATTGGGTGCTAGTGCACGCGCTGCTCTTACTGCTTACCGCTTACCGCTCACCGCTCACCGCTCAGCAGACCGCCTTCGAACAATTCCGCGACTCGCTCGCCAGCAGCTCCGATACCGCTCTTCTTCGGATGACGCTCCGAAGGATTACCGACGGCTCGGACGGCCACGCCGTCCTGTCGGCCGAGCTTCGTGCCGGCCTGATCGGACTGCGCCTGGGCGAGCTGCGCGCGGATCCCGATTTCGGCGACGCGCTGTCGAGCTTCCGCCGAGCCGCGAAACTGTCCGCCTCGCGGCCGGAGCCGTGGTATGGCCTGGGACTCTCGGCCGCTGCTCGCTCGCAATGGGAGATGCGTGACCCGCTACGGCTGGGGAACCGGGTGGGCCTCGGGGCGCTCGAGCGAGCCGCGGACTATTACGCCCGTGCTCTCGACGCTGATCCCCGCTTTCTGCCGGCAGCGCTGTCGCTGGCCCAAGTCACGATGGCGCTGCTGGACACGGCCCGTCTGAAACCGGCCCAAGCGGCGCTGCGCCGCGTGGTGGAGGCCGTGGCCGTCCGGCCTCCAGACCTGTTGCTCGCACTGGGCCGGGTAGAGCGGTCTGCGGGTGAGCTCGATTCCGCTGCGATCGATTTCGAGCGCTATCTCATGACGGGAGGAAGTCGCGGTATTGGGCTGCTCGAGCTGGCCCGCACCCGGCTAGCCCTGGGCCGGGCCGACGGGGAGGCGCCCTACTATGAGGGCGCTTCCCTGGATGACCCGAAGGTGATTGCCGAATACCGAGCGGATCTGGAGATCCTGGCGGGAGGCGATCTCAGGGAATTCGACAGCCTCAAGGGTCAAGCCCGGGCCACATACCTTCACCGTTTCTGGACCGAGCGGGATCACTGGGAGCTCCGGCCCGAAGGGGAGCGCCTCCGAGAACACTACCGCCGGCTTCTGTTCGCCAGGTCCCACTTTCCTCTCACCATAAGTCGTCGCTTCTACGGCCCGGCGGACGCATACCGGTCGGGCAATAACGAGCTGGATGATCGAGGGATTATTTACATCCGCCAAGGAGAGCCCACCGATCGGCTCCGACCCTTCGTGTTCGGGGTAATGCCCAATGAATCCTGGCGATACGCTCGGGCTGAAGGCGATCTCCTGTTTCATTTCAGCGCGGGATACGATAGCTACGGCGGGGGCGATCTGTACGACTACCGGCTGGTTCAGAGCGTCCTGGACCTGCACGGGGCGGAAGATGCGCCGAGGGATCAGCTGCTTCTGTCTCGTCAGTCTCTATCTCCGGTGTACAGCCGGATGCTCAACTGGGGTCGGTTCGGCTCCGCCAATGAGGGGGCCCGGGAGCGCAACATCGGAAGGACCAGCATCGAGGTGGGTACGACGACGGACAGTTACGAGCTGCGCTTCAGCCGCCGGCTGGCCGCGGTGGCCGACCTGATTAGCGTGGGACGGAGCGCCGGCGGCAACCTGGCGCACCTGGTCTTCGGAATAGCCGCCCCCGGCACCTCGCCCCGGCGCGTGGCCGCGGGTGTGGAGTACGCAGTGCGCGTGCGGCTCGTTGCCCTCGGTGCCCAGGACGGGTCCGTCGCCACGTTGGACACGACCTTCGTCATCATCCTCCCCGGGCCGCTGACGAAGAAGGAGTACCTGGTGGGACGAGCGCAGATCACCCTTCCCGCGGGTCACTGGCGCTACCGGGCGGCCTTGCAGCAGGGGGACAGCGCTGGTGTTGTCCTGCCGCTTGGGACCGTGCGAGTCGCCGCGACGGACGGTGCGGCGCTTTCACTCAGCGACATCGCGCTCGGCACGCCGGGACGAGCGGTATCCTGGGTGACCGACGCGGCGGACACCGTCCTCCTGGCACCATCCGAGCTCTTCCGGAAAGGCGCGGAGATCGAGATCTACTATGAAGCCAGCGGCGCAGCACCCCTCGGGCGGTACCGGCACGAGATCTCAGTGCTGCCGTGGAACGCGCGCGGGCCCAGACGGCGTCCCTTGGTGTCGCTGTCGTTTGAGGAGGGTGCGACCGGTGAGGTCATTCGCTCGCGCCGGATCATACGGCTCGAGCGCTTGAAGCCAGGTAACTACGTCGTGGAGGTGAAGGTGATGGCGCCGGACGGTGGCTTTCAGGTCCGACAGCGTGCCATCCGATTGATCGAACCCTGAGTCATTCCCATTCGATCGTAGCGGGCGGCTTGGAGCTCACGTCGTACACGACGCGATTCACCCCATCCACTTCGTTGGCGATCCGGTTCGACATCCGGGCCAGCACCTCGGGAGGAAAGGCAAACCAGTCCGCGGTCATGCCGTCGCGGCTGGTGACGGCACGGAGGGCGATGACCTGATCGTACGTGCGGCCGTCGCCCTGAACCCCCACCGAGCGGATGGGGAGCAGCACGGCGAATGCTTGCCAGATGTCGTCGTAGAGTCCCGCCGCACGGATCTCCTCAGTGTAGATGTGGTCGGCGCGGCGGAGCATCTCGAGATTCTCGGGCGTGACGTCGCCCAGGATCCGAATGGCAAGACCGGGGCCCGGAAAAGGGTGCCGGCCCACCATCTCCTCCGGCAACCCGAGCTCGCGCCCGACCTGGCGCACTTCGTCCTTGAAGAGCTCGCGAAGCGGCTCCAGCAGCTTGAAGGGCAGCCGCTCGGGGAGTCCGCCGACGTTGTGATGCGTCTTGATCGTGACCGAAGGCCCACCCAGCGGCGAGAGCGACTCGATCACATCAGGATACAGAGTTCCCTGGACCAGGAACCCGACGTCCTTCCCGACCGACTTCGCCTCCACCTCGAACACATCGATGAACGTGTGTCCAATCCGGCGGCGCTTTTCTTCCGGATCGGTGATGCCGGCCAGCTTCTCCAGAAAGCGAGAGCGGGCATCCACCACTCGGAGGTCGATGCCGAAGTGCCGGCGGAAGGTCTGCTCGACCTGCTCCCGTTCGTGCAGGCGGAGCAGCCCATGGTCCACGAAAATACAGGTCAGCCGGTCTCCCACCGCGCGATGAACCAGGACGGCGGCCACCGAGGAGTCAACGCCACCAGAGAGACCACAGATCACTCGCCTGGTGGGGCCGACCATCTCCTTGATGCGCTCGACCTCTGTCTCGACGAAATGACTCGGCGTCCAGTCCGGCGTGCAGCCGCAGATCTCGAACAGAAAGGT
>JAXDMF010000314.1:0-6595 GCA_034666205.1 Gemmatimonadales bacterium | reverse complement strand
ACGATCGGCATCGGTGCCGGGCCCGGGTGTGACGGCCAGGTGCTCGTGCTGCACGACATGCTCGGGCTCAACGAGCAGTTCGCCCCGAAGTTCCTGAAGCATTATGCCAAGCTGGGCGAATCGGTGCGCGAGGCGGTGCGCAGCTTTGCCGCGGACGTTCGTGATGGCAAGTATCCAGGCAAGGAGCACAGTTTTGAGTGAGGGGAGCTATGAGCTATGAGCTATGAGCTATTGGCTATTGGCTGCTCCGCGCTCACGATTAGCTAACAGCTAATAGCTAATAGCTAATAGCTAATAGCTAATAGCTTTTCCCCATGCTCGAGCTAAACACCATTCCGGATCTCAAATCGTGGACCCGCACCCAGCGCGCTGCTGGGCGGCGGATCGGCTTCGTGCCCACGATGGGGTACCTGCACGAGGGACATCTTGCGCTGGTGGACGAGGCGCGGCGGCGGGCCGATGCCGTGATCCTTAGCATCTTCGTGAACCCGCTGCAATTCGGGCCCGGCGAAGACCTGGGCCGATATCCCCGAGACCTGCCTCGCGATCGCGCACTCGCTTCGGCTCGGGGCGTGGACGCCCTCTTCATCCCTTCAGTAGACGTGATGTATCCACCGGGGTCGGAAGCGCGGGTCATTCCCGGTCCCAGCGCCCAGCGATGGGAAGGCGCGGCGCGACCGGGGCACTTCGCCGGGGTGCTGACCGTGGTTGCCAAGCTCTTTCATCTGGTCGAGCCGGATCTCGCCTGTTTTGGCCGGAAGGATATCCAGCAGCTCACGCTGGTGCGGCAGATGGCGCGCGATCTTGATTGGCCGATCGAGATCGTTGCCGTGCCCACTGTACGGGAAGCCGACGGACTCGCGATGAGCAGCCGGAACGCCTATCTGAAACCGGAAGATCGACGCCGGGCGATGGCGCTGAGCCGCGCGCTCCAGGCGGCACATACGGCTTGGAAAACCGGCGAGCGTCGGGCCGCCGCCATCGAAGAGCGAATGCGGCAGGAGCTGCGTGCTGAGCCCGAAGTCACGGTGGAGTATATTGCGGTCGCCGAGCCCCAGGCGCTCGGTCCAGTCGTGACGGTCGATGCCGGCACGGTCGTGGCCATCGCCGCGCGAGTCGGCGGCACCCGCCTCATCGATAACATCACCCTGGGAGAGGGGACCGGTTGACGCCGCGCCGGACGCCGCCCGGGCTTCGCCCCACGCTGCCTCAGTGGGCTGTGGTCACTCCCGAGCGGCTCGAGCATATCCAACGCGTGGCCGAGCTCGCTTCCGATTGGGCCGAGCGGATGGGAGTGCCTGACTCGGAGCGCCACCGGTGGCTGCGAGCCGTCTGGCTGCACGATGCTCTCCGGGATGCCGCCCCCGCTGAGCTCGAGAAGTGGGCCTCGGGTACCGCCGGACCACCCGAGCTGCGTCATGGTCCCGCCAGCGCCGCTCATGCGAAGGCCGAAGGCGAGATCGACCGGGGAGTCCTCGATGCGGTACGGTATCACTCGCTTGGTCTGGCCGAGTGGGACATGGTTGGCCGGATGCTGTATTGCGCCGATTACCTCGAGCCCGGCCGCGCATTCGATCGGACGCGGCGGGCAGAACTGGCCGAGCGCTTGCCGGACGATCCGGGCGGCGTGCTCCGAGAGGTGGCCCAGTCCCGCCTCACTCACTTAATCCAATCCGGATGGCCCGTTCTCGAGCCCACAGTCCGATTCTGGAACAGTCTCGTCGCCACTGGCGCAAGCTCGCATCCATCGCCACGCTCGTGATCCTCGCGGCGGGACTCAGTCTCCTTCGGCCTCGACCCGGGCCGCGGCCCACCCACGCAGTTGCCCTGCCCTCGCCCCACGGCAAAGTGCAGGTCGAGGTGTTGAACGGGAGCCGTCGGCAGGGTGCCGCTCGCACGGCGACCCGGATGCTCCGCCGCCAGGGGCTGGACGTGGTGTTTCTGGGCAACGCGGATTCGCTGGCGGATTCGACCCGAATCATCGTGCGGCGAGGAGATCCCAATAAGGCGCACTACGTGGCCCAAGCACTCGGCGCGGGAAAGGTTATGGTCGAGACCGATACCTTCCGCCGGGTGGACGTGAGCGTCATCCTCGGCGATGACTTTCGGCCCCGGTTGCCGATTCATCCGTAAATCCACAAACCCCGATCACAATGTCCATCACATTCGTTCCCGTGAGCCCGGGCCGGAGCAGCACACCCGCGGCGTCGAGGGCGTGATAGGCATCGTGGGTGGCCAGATCGCGGGTCGGGTCCCGTCCGGATCTCACGATCGCGGACCAGGTGCTGCCATCTACGATCGCGCCCGCCGCATCCGTCGGGCCATCTCGGCCGTCGGTACCGGCCGCCAGTAACGCCGTTCCCTCGGGAGCGCCTTCGAGCGCCCGAGCGGCTGCGAGTGCCAGCTCCTGGCACCGTCCTCCCAACCCGGCCGGTCCCGGCCCCAGAGTAACGGTGGTCTCGCCCCCCCAAATGGTGCAGCTTGGTTGCGGTTCCGATTTCCGAGCGCAATTATTGAGTAGCTTGGCGGCTACACTCGCACCGGTCACCGACGCCTCTCCAGCGATCGGTTTCTCGACCAATTCCGCCGCGAGGCCCAACTCAGTCGCCCGTCTGGCCGCAGCTTCGAGGGCCAACCTATTACTGACAATCAGCTCGAGGGTCACGCTCGCAAAAGCCTGGTCCCCAGGCTTCGGCGTCTCGGCAGTTTTCCCCGCTTCCACTGACGCCACCAGACCTCGAGCCGATTCCGGGAGACGGGACCAGAGATCGGCGCGCTGGAGCAGGTCCCGCACCTCGGCGGCCGTCGTGGGGTCAGGGACGAGAGGACCCGAGCCGATGGAGGCGAGATCATCGCCGATGACGTCGGAAACGATGTAGACGCGGACCCGAGCCGGTGCCAGTGCCCGGGCCAGCTTCCCCCCGCCCCAGCGGGAGAAGCGCTTACGGATCCGGTTCATCGCCGTGATGTCGAGGCCGGAGCCGAGGAGAAGCGAGTAGAGCCGGGTGAGATCGTCGGCCGAAAGCCCAGGCTCGGGTGCACCGATGAGGCTGGTGGTTCCACCGGACAGGAGAACCCAGACCTCGTCCGCGGGTGTGACCTGGGCCGCGACGGCGGCAAGAGCGTCGGCTGCTGCAAACGATCCTGGCCCGGGCTCGGGGTGGTCGCCTGCAACGCAACGTAGCAACGGGTGAGGGCTCGCACTCGCAGCTGGCGCGACCACCAGTCCGCCGGCCGGGGCTCGTCCCCGAGACCGCAGGCAGTCGGTTGCGGCTTGTGCCATGGGCATGGAGGCCTTGCCGAGGGCAAGGATCCAGACCCGTCTGCCAGGATCGAGATCCAGCCGATCCAGGCGGGCCGTTAGGGCCGGTCCGGGCGCCGCCGCCGCCGTGGCGGCAGCGTACAGGTCGGCGAGCAGGATCCGGCTGGGCGGCAGAGGATTTGGCCTCAAGACCGATATCTTGTGAAAAAGTTCACAAAGTGTTATGGTCGGGAAGAAATCGGCATTGGACCTTATCCCCTAGACTCTAGACTGGCTCCAGTAAATCTCAAAACGCGAGGTCCCCACATGGCCGGCCGCAACTTTCTTTTCGTCCCCGGGCCTACCAATGTGCCCGACCGCGTTCTCCGCGCCATGCATCGCCCCATGGAGGATCACCGATCCTCCGATTTTCCGGCATTGGCGACACCCATCTTCGAAGAGCTCAAGAAGGTCTTCAAGACTACCTCGGGCCAGCCATTTGTCTTTCCCGCGAGCGGTACCGGCGCATGGGAGGCGTCGCTCGCCAACACGCTCTCCCCCGGCGATCGAGTGCTCGCCGCGCGTTTCGGCATGTTCAGTCATCTCTGGATCGACATGGCTCAGCGGTTCGGGCTTCAGGTAGATGTCCTCGACGCCGAGTGGGGCGAGGGGGCGCCGCTCGAGCGCTACCAGGAAGCGCTGGCCGCGGACAAGGGACACAAGATCAAGGCGGTGCTCTTCACCCACAATGAGACCGCCACCGGCGTCACCAGTGATGTGGCCGGCGTGCGACGCGCCCTGGACGACGCCAGGCATCCCGCGCTTCTCATGGTGGATGGGGTGAGCTCCATCGCCAGCATCGATTTCCGGATGGACGAATGGAAAGTAGACCTCGCCGTCACGGGCTCGCAAAAGGGTTTGATGCTTCCTGCCGGGCTCGGCATCGTCTGCGCCAGCCAGAAGGCGCTCGCGGTCTACGACCAGGCCAAGCTGCCTCGTGTGTTCTTTGACTTTGGCGACATGCGTAAGGCGAACGCCACGGGATATTTCCCCTACACGCCGTCGCTGCCGATGTTGTACGGCCTGCGCGAATCGATCGCCATGCTGCTCGAGGAAGGACTGGAAAACGTCTTCGCCCGCCACCACCGGCTGGCCGAGGGTACCCGGCGCGCGGTCAAGGCGTGGGGCCTGGATCTCTGTGCCCGGGACCCGAAATGGAACTCGGATACGGTGAGCGCCATCCTGGTGCCACCTGGCATTAACGGCGCCGAGGTGATCGATGTGGCCTACCGTCGCTACAACCTGGCGCTCGGCGCCGGTCTGGCCCGCATGGCGGGCAAGCTGTTCCGGATCGGGCACCTCGGGGACTTGAACGAGCTCATGTTGGCCGGGGGCATCGCCGGGGCCGAGATGGCCATGCGTGACGTCGGTATGAAGATCACACCGGGCAGCGGCGTCGGCGCGGCGGAGGAGTACTGGCGGAGCACGGCAGCGGCGTTGCCGAAACGCGATCTGCCGCCCCGGGCGCCCGATGCGCAGCCGGCCCCATCGGCGAACAAGGAAAAGGCCACCGTCGGCGCCAGGCGATGAGCCATACTCGTTACGAGCCCGCCCGCGCCCGGCTGCAACGGAGCGAGCTGGCGGTCCCCGGCTCTCAGCCTGCCATGTTCCGGAAGGCGCTGGAGGGAGAGGCGGACTACATCTTCCTCGATCTGGAGGACGCGGTCGCACCGGGCGACAAAGTACAGGCGCGACTCAACGTCATCGCGGCGCTGCTGGAGCACGATTGGCGCGAGCGAGGCAAGACCATCTGTGTCCGTATCAACGGCATCGACACTCACTACATGTACCGCGATGTGGTAGACGTGGTGGAGCAGGCGGGACACCGGCTCGATACGGTGCTCATCCCCAAGGTCGGGGTACCGGCGGACGTGTACCTGGTGGACGCGCTGCTGACCCAGATCGAAGAGGCCAAGGGCATACCCCATCGTATCGGCATCGATGTCCTGATCGAGACGGCGCTGGGGATGGCCAACGTCGAGGCGATCGCCCAGTCGAGCCGACGGTTGGAGGCCATGCACTTCGGCGTCGCCGATTACGCGGCGAGTTGTCGGGCGCGTACCGTCAACATCGGTGGCCTCAATCCAGACTACCCGGGCGACCAGTGGCACGCGGCGCTCTCCAGAATGGTGGTGGCCTGTCGCGCCTATGGACTCCGGGCCATCGATGGGCCCTTCGGTGACTTCAAGGATTCGGACGGCTACACCGCCGCCGCCCGGCGGGGAGCGGCGCTCGGCATCGAGGGTAAGTGGGCCATCCACCCCTCCCAGATCGCGCTGGCCAATGACGTGTTTACCCCGCCGCCGCGCGAAGTGGAGCGGGCCCGTCGCATCCTCGATGCGCTCGACCAGGCGGCGCGGGAAGGCCGTGGCGCCGCGCAGCTCGACGGACGGATGATCGATGCGGCCTCGGCACGAATGGCCCAGAACATCGTCGACACTGACAAAGCAATAAACGCAGGCTCTCCCGCTGTGGCCTCATCCCGAGCATAGCGAGGGACCTACTCTGTTCCGGGATGAAGCCGGCCAGGTCCCTCGCTGCGCTCGGGATGAGGAATCATGATCGAGTCGCCGGAGGTAACGTTGGACATTCACGAGTACCAAGCCAAAGAGCTTCTTGCCGGCTTCGGGGTAGCGATCCCGCGGGGTGGCGTGGCCTACAGCCCCGAGCAGGCCGTGTATCGTGCGTCGGAAATCGGCGGCGCACGCTGGGCGGTCAAGGCCCAGATCCACTCGGGAGCCCGCGGCAAGGCGGGCGGCATCAAGCTCTGCTCCAGCGAAGACGAGGTCCGCCAGGCGGCCAAGGGCCTTCTCGGCCACCGGCTGGTGACCCATCAGACGGGCCCTGAAGGCCGGGTGGTTCACCGGCTGTACGTCGAGGCGGCGGTCCCCATCGATCGCGAGCTGTACCTGGGCCTCGTGCTCGACCGGAAGACCGAACGGATCATGATCGTGGCGCACCCGCAGGGGGGCATGGAGATCGAGGACATCGCCAAGAGCGCCCCGGATTCCATCCTGCGAGAGGTGGTGGAGCCGGCCATCGGAATGAGCGCCTTCCAGGCTCGGGAGATCGCCTATGGGCTCGGGCTGGCCCCGGCCCAGGTTAGTCGGGCGGTGACGACGCTGCTTGGCGCCTACCGGGCCTTCCGCGATCTGGATGCGACGATGGTGGAGATCAATCCTCTCGTGGTGACGGGGGACGGCCAGGTGCTGGCCCTCGATTGCAAGATGACCTTCGACGACAACGCCATGTTCCGCCGGCCCAATGTCAGCGAGCTCCGAGACTACGCGGAGG
>JAXDMF010000313.1:0-2659 GCA_034666205.1 Gemmatimonadales bacterium | reverse complement strand
AGATCGAGCATCGGGACCAGCATGTCCACGCCCTCGATGGAGAACCGTTTTTGTCCCAGGTAGGCCTTGTGCAGGAAGCGCTCGAGCGCCTCGACCTGCGTCAGCCGCTGGAGGAGCCGGCGCTGCTGCTCCGACGGGAGCGGCTTCCGATAGGCCCCGGACTCGATCTTCTCCCTGAGCCAGACCCGCTCCTCGTGGGTCGAGATATGCTCGATCTCGTATGCCATGGTTCCGCAGTAGGTGGCTTCGAGATAGGGCAGCGATTCGGCCAGCGTGCGGCCCGGAACCGCGATCCGGAGCACGCGGGAGGGAATGGCCGCCATGATGTCCGGGGTCAGCCCGAGACCGTTGGGATCCAGAGCCGGGTCGCCGATCGGCTCGGTGCCGAGGGGGTCGAGCCGGGCCGCCAGGTGGCCGTGCATCCGGAACGCCTTCACCAGCGCCATCGCCGCGGCCACGTGGTACATCATCTCGGGGGGAACCGCCTCGGGTGTCGCCTGAGGCCGTGGTGCCGCCTTGGCCACTCGGTAACTCGCTGAGGAGAGCTCTAGGCTCTCGGCGATCAGCTCGTAGAACCCCTCCTCGCCCTGAAGCAGCCGGTCCATCATTGCCAGGAACGCCCCCGACTCGGCTCCCTGGATGATGCGGTGGTCATAGGTACTGGTGACGGTCATGACCTTGCTGAGGCCGAGCTCAGCCACGCGCTCCGCAGGAGCCGTGACAAACTCCGCCGGATAGCCGATCGCCCCGACTGCGATGATGCTCCCCTGGCCGGCCATGAGCCGAGGTACCGAGGCGGAAGTGCCGAGTCCGCCTGGGTTGGTGAGCGACATGGTTGCCCCGGCGAAGTCGTCGGGCATCAGCTTGTTGCCGCGCGCCTTTTCCACCAGAGCTTCGTAGGCGGCGTGAAAACCGGCGAAGTCCATTGTGTCGGCCCGCTTGATCACCGGGACCACCAGGCCGCGGCTCCCGTCTTTTCGCTGCACGTCGACGGCCAGGCCGAGCGCGATACCCTCGGGCTGCGCTCGATGGGGCACGCCATCGATCAGCACCAGCGAGTGACCCATCACGGGCATCTGCTTGGTGGCTTGGACCAGTGCGTAGGCGATCAGGTGGGTGAACGAGATCTTTTGGGCTCGTCCGGCAGCTTGGAGAGCGGCATTCAGCCCGCGGCGGCGCTCCTCGAGCACGGCCACGGGAAGCTCGCGGAAGGTCGTCGCGGTGGGGACGGTGAGGCTTTCCGTCATGTTGGCGACGAGCTTGGCCGCGGGGCCTTTTATCGGGCTTACGCCCGATGGCGGGGAGGCGGGGACGCGGGGAGGCGGGGAGGCAACAGCAGATCTCGTTACCTGAGGCCGCTCACGTTCCGCGTCACTTACCGGCTTCCCCGCTTCCCCGCTTCCCCGCTGTCCCGCCGCCCCATTCCGCTCGCCCACGACGCCGCTTTCGAACAGACGACGCCATTCGGGCCCGACGGCGGACGGGTCCTTCAGAAACTCCTCGTACATGGCCTGCGCGAACCCCGCGTTGGCCGTCTCGAACACGTTCGGATCCACGCTCACATCCCGCTGAAGTGCGTGTCAGGCCTCGATCCCGTCTCGCCGGGAAACAGGTCAACAAGGCCGTTGCCGGAGGGGCCAGTAAAGATAACGGCTCTGGAGGGGCACGGTGAAATAGATGACCGGCTGGACTTGCAGGCAACAATCCTACGCGTATCGTAGCACTGGTCAGGTCCTCGATGCTTCATTGTCGGACTATCCAGCATGCGTCTGAAACACCTCATTGTTGCGGCCAGCGTTCTCATCGGCGGCTGTGGTGGCGGTGATGGTAGCGGCCCATCATCTATAACCGTTATCGCAAAGACCTCGGGCGACGACCAGACTGGTACTGTGGGCCAGCCGCTTGGCCGACAGATTCAGGTGCTGGTGAGCGAGAACAACGCGCCCTTGGCCGGCGCAAGAGTCATCTGGTCGACCACACTCACTCGAGGCACCTTCACCCCGTCCTCGGGGCCAACTGATGGTGACGGTCTTGCCGCCACCGAATGGACTCTCGGACCGTTCCAGGGCCTTCATACGGTAACGGCGACGGTAAACGGCACCACGACCGCCTCGGTGAATTTTACGGCGACGGCATTTCCCGATGCGCCCGCGGCGGTGATCAAAGTCACCGGCGACAATCAGACCGGGATGGTGAACACCTCGCTTGCGCACGTGCAGGCGAGAGTGACGGATCAATTTCAAAACGGGATTGCCGGGGTAGGGGTGTCCTGGAATGTGTCTGGCGGATCGGTTTTACCGGAGATGGATGTTACCGATCCCGCCGGGATCTCGTCGGTCCTGATCACCCTTGGCGGCACGGCCGGCCCGGTAACTATCACGGCCACTGCGGACGGTCTGACCAACTCTCCGGTGACGTTTCATGCCACCGCAGAGCCGAACCCCAGAGAGGCGGCTGTTCAGCCCGGGCTCCTGAGCCGTCAGGCTGATGCTGTCGCGACAAATGCCCGGTAGCGCTCGGCTTCTTCCGCGACTCGCGCTGGATCCCAGCCCAGCTCCTCGCCCATTAGCTCGGCCACGCGCTGAGCAGCTAACCCGCCATGATCCGAATGCTCGTAGAATAGATGGAAGCGCCGCACCAATACGTCTTCAACCGTCTG
>JAXDMF010000312.1:0-3861 GCA_034666205.1 Gemmatimonadales bacterium | reverse complement strand
ATACTCGCGATCCACGTGGGTGTAGATCTGCGTGGTGGATAGGTCGGCGTGGCCGAGCATCTCTTGGACCGCTCGGAGATCGGCACCGCCCTCCAGCAGATGGGTCGCGAAGCTGTGGCGGAGGGTGTGCGGCGTGACTCGCTTGGTGATGCCGGCGCGCCGGCTGGCTCGCTTCACCACGCCCCAGGCACCCACTCGCGAGAGGGGCTGCCCTCGCGAGTTGAGTAGGACCCTGCCCTTGCTCTTCCCCCTGTCGAGTGCGGGCCGCTTGGTGTGGAGATAGACCGACACGGCGCCAATGACCGAGCGGCCGATCGGGACCAGTCGCTCCTTTCCGCCTTTACCGAAGATCCGAACCAGATTTTCCGTGAGCAGGAGATCGGTCAGCCCGAGACCACACAGCTCAGAGACTCGGAGTCCCGCACCATACGCCAGCTCGAGCAGTGCCCGATCTCGCCAGGCCAGCGGCTCGTCCACCTGCGGGGACGCGAGCAGCTTTTCCATCTCTAATACGCTCAAGGTGGGAGGAAGGGTGCGCCCGCGCCGGGGACTCTCCAGTCGATCGCTCGGGTCCTCCATCACCCGGCCTTCCCCGACCAGAAAACCGAAATAGGTCCGGATCGCCGATACCCCGCGACGAATGGAGGCGGCGCTCAGTCCGAGGTCTTTCAGCAGGTAAACGAAGTCGCGTAGAAGGGAGCGGGTCAGGCGAGCCGGATCTCGAACGCCGCGGCCAGTGGCAAACTCTCCCAGCCGGCGAAGGTCCCGGAGATACGATTCCACCGTGTTGGCGCTATGTCCCGACTCGAGCGCCAGGAAATCGCGGAATCCCTCGAGCCAGAAGTCCCGATCGATTTGAGCCCGGACAGCCGGTGAGCTCACCGTTCCGGCCTGGTCTGGAGCCGGGCCCGAATCTCGAGGAGATCGGTCTTCCTCAGACCCAACAGCTCTCCCGCGAGGTGCATGAGACGCTCCTCGTGATGGCCGATCGCCCCGTCGCTAAATGCGACATTCCACATCCGCTCCACCAGTGCCAGTCGCTGGCCTTGGCCGAATCGGTTTCTGAGACGGCCGGCATACTTGGCGAATCGGGTCCGGCGCTGGTTCTCCGGCTCGGGCGACGGCGGACCCTGCGGGTTGAGCCCCCAACGGTCCCGCAGGTGGGAGGCGACCAGATCGCGGTCGGCCTCGGTAAGCGCCGGGTCGGCGTAGGCAAGCTCCAGGACCAGCAGCGCCGCCGCCTGCTGGGCGGATCCCTCCACGATGTGGGAATCCTCGAGAAAGGATGGAGTGCTGGGATCGAGGGCATCGTGGGTCGCGTGCCAGACCCGTTCCCGCCGTCGCCGTCTCCGGCTGATCACCTGCCACACTACTGCGGCCGCGATGAGCGTCAGGGTGATGATGCCGAGAGTCTTGTTCACTCCCAGCATGATCCGGTTGATCCGCCCCCATTCGTTTCCGATGACCGTCCCCAGGATGGTGATGCCGCCATACCAGATGGCGGACGCCACCCCCGTCGGCACGAGGGTCCGCAGCGGGCTCAGGTTTACCAGCCCGGCGAAGGGCGGCACCACGGCTCGGATGCCAGGGAGGAAGCGACTCACGAAGATTCCGGCGACTCCGAAGCGGAGGTATTCCCGTTCGATGACTGCGAGCGAGCGAGGAGCAAGCAGCCTGCGCCCGACCGAGGTTGCGAACAGCCTCCGGCCGTAGCGACGGGCTACAAAATAGACCGTGGTGGCACCAGCGAGATTGGCGAGCCAGGTAACGGCGAAGACGCCGAATGGGGTGGTGATGCCACGATTGGACAGGAACGCTCCCAGCGCCACCGCGGCGTCCGACGGAACGGGCGGGATGACGTTTTCGACCGCGGCAAGCAGGGCGAGAACGCTGTAGATGGCGACGGGGGGGAGTTGGGACACCCACGCCAGCAGGGACTCGATCAGCGCGCCTCCAGAGTGGCGACCGCGATCACAGCAATCCCCTCGCCCCGGCCGATGAATCCCATGCCCTCGTTGGTCTTGGCCTTGACACTCACCGAGCCTGGCGGTGCTCCCAAGCGCTCGGCCAGCCTGGCGGCCATGGCGGCAAGATGGGGACTCAGCTGGGGCTGTTCGGTGATGATGGTGAGGTCAGCCTGCGCCAGGGCATATCCGCGCTCCCGGACCAGCTGGTGCGCGGTGCGCAGCAACGCCATCGAATCAGCGCCCTTCCACTTCGGATCGGTATCGGGAAAATGCTGACCGATGTCGCCCGCCGCAGCGGCGCCCAGAATGGCGTCAATGAGCGCGTGGGCGACCGCATCGGCATCGGAGTGCCCGGCAAGGCCGCGCGGGTGGGGAATCCTGATTCCGCCGAGCACCAGCGGACGACCCTCCTCGAATCGATGCGAGTCGTAGCCGATGCCGACTCGAATCATGCGGCCACGGTGGCCGGCTCGTCGATGATGGAGTAGTCCTGCCGCCGCCGGCGCACCGCGAAGCCGGCGTCGCGGATACAGCGCTCCATCTCCTCGATGGTGGCTCGGTGCGTGGTGCCGGCGGCAGAGACGACGTTCTCCTCCATCATCAGGCTGCCGAAGTCGTTGGCCCCGAACCGGAGCGCTACCTGTCCTACCTTGAGGCCCATGGTGACCCAGGAGGACTGGAGATTGGGCACGTTGGAGCAGATGATCCGCCCCATGGCCAGCGTACGGAGGTACGCGACCGCGTCGGTCTTCGGCTGGTCCGCCATCTCGGTGCCTTCCGGCTGGAGCGGCCAACAGATGAACGCCGTAAAGCCTCCGGTCCGAGCCTGCAGCTCGCGAACCCGGAAGAGGTGCTCGATCCGATCGGCATTGGTCTCGCCCAACCCGTACATCATGGTCACCGACGTCTTCATTCCCTGCTGGTGTGCCTCCTCCTGCACGCCGAGCCACTCTTCGGTCTGGGCCTTCTTCTTGGCCACGCGCTCACGGATCTCGTCCACCAGGATCTCGCCACCGCCGCCGGGGATGCTGTCCAGCCCCGCCGAGCGCAGCTCCCGGATGACGTCGGCCACGGAGAGCCCGAACCGCTCACTGAAGAAGACGACCTCGGAGGGTGAGAAGCCGTGGATATGAATCGGATGGTGGCGCTTGATATAGCGCATGAGCTCGAGGTACCACTCAAACGGGATGTAGGGATTGTGGCCGCCCTGGAGCAGAATCTGAACCCCGCCAATCGCCTTGCACTCGTCGATCTTCGCTCCGATCTGCTCGAAGCTCAGCACGTAGCCTTCCCGGTGCTTGGGCCGGCGATAGAACGCGCAGAACTTGCAATCGGCGACGCAGACGTTGGTGTAGTTGATGTTCCGGTCGATGATGTAGGTGACGACGTTCTCCGGATGCCGCTGCCACCGCTCGGCGTCCGCGAGCTGCCCCAGCTCCAGCAGCGAAGCGCGCTCATAGAGTTGGAGATAATCCTTGAATTCACTTGAGGTGCGATCTACAACACTCATATTTGCATATCCTTACGCTGCCGAGATGAACGACAACGATCCGTCCGGCACGAGCCCCTCTTGTGCCAGCCGGCGGAAGAAATCGGTCAGGCCCGCCAGGTGTCGATAGGACAAGGCATAATCGAGGTCGCCCAGGTAAGCCCGGCACACCGCCTCGGCAACGCCGGTGTTTCGCGCGGCATCGGCCGCGAGCTCGTCCAGATGCGCAAGCCCCCAGGCCCGTGATTCGAGCAGACCCCGGTGCACCGCTCTCACGGCCGCCGCCGAACCGTCGCGCCGGGCTGCCCACACCGCAAAGACGAACGGGAGTCCCGTCCACGCCTTCCACTCCGAGCCCAGGTCGACCTTCACCGGATAGACGGACCGGGTCGAGAGGTGGAGTGC
>JAXDMF010000311.1:0-7061 GCA_034666205.1 Gemmatimonadales bacterium | reverse complement strand
AGGTGGCCCGAGTGGCGCTGGAATCGGTCGGGCGGTTCTGCAGCAACCTCCCGGAGGCCGTGCTGCACCTTGAGGTCATGGGGCCGCCCGATATCGAGCGCCATACCGGGCTCACCGGTGGGCACATCTTCCAGGGCGAGTGCCTGCCGGAGTACATGTGGGATCAGCGACTGAAGCCGAGAACGCCGATGGCCGGCGTCTTTCTCTGTGGGGCGGGAACCTACCCCGGTGGGAGCGTCATCGGCATCAATGGCCGCAATGCCGCCATGGAGGCCCTTCGTGAAGGGCCTATTTGATCAGGTCGAACGTCCCGTGAAGGCAGACGGGGTTACGAGCGGCCGGACCAACACACTCAGCCCCGACGCCGTAATAAAAGTGTGCCTGTTGGTCTCGCGCCAAACGCGAGCGCGGACCGAGAATGGTCAAATGACGGGAGCGAACCAGGATGATCGACGAGGACGCCGACGACCGTGCCGAGATTCATGACCTGTTCAGTCGGTACGCGGATGCTGTGACGGGCGGCCAGTGGGACCTGCTCGACGAGGTGTTCACCGAGGACGTGACGAGCACGGCACAATGGTCCACCGAGATCGCGGGGCGGACGGCGGTAGTGGGCCGGATTCGGGACGTGATCGAGCGCGCGGCCAAGACCCATCTGCTCGGCAACTACACCGCAACCATTGACGGTGATGTCGCGGAGGCCTCGGTCCACATCCGCGTCTATCGAGTCTGCGAGGGCCCGGGCCGCCAGTATCAGAAGATCTTTGGCTCCTTCCGGGCCAGGCTGATCCGCACCGCCAAGGGCTGGCGCTTTCGACACTTCGGCATGGCTCGTTCAGGTATAGTGCCGGCCTCGCCGGTTTCGATCACCTGATCGGGGGAGCACCTCGGTGCAATCCAACCCAGCACCTCCGCGCCAACTTCACTCATGTGTGGTAGTTGGCTTTAGCCCAATCGGAGGTTGTGATGCTGGAGTTGAATCTCAGGAGCCGAGTCAGAGGGATCTCGCTGGCAGCGGTGGCGGGCTTTCAGCTGCTGGCCGCGCCGGCTTTGACCATCCCGCCGGGGACTGACATCCCGGTCACCATCGATCAGAACATTGCGCTCAAACGGGGCCAGATCGGCAAGAGCTTCGCGGCCCATGTTACCCGGGACGTCGTGGTCAACGGGGCCGTGGCCATCCCGGCGGGTGCCCCGGCCGAGGTAGCGCTGATCGAGAGCCCGGACACCCGGGGCGCGGCGTCGTTCCAGGTCGCGCGCATCTCGATCGGCGGTCGGATGCGCCCGGTGCGGACCGATGTGGCCCGTGCGGACGGGACCCGGTCCGGGATGAGCACCGCCAAGAAAACCGGGATCGGAGCCATCGCGGGTGGGGTGATCGGCCTGGTGGCCGGCGGCGGCAGCGGGCTTCTCAAGGGCGCCGTCGTGGGAGCGGGTGGCGGGCTGGCCTGGGGACTGCTCGACAAAGGTACCACCGAGGTGAAGGCGAATACGCCGCTGGCGTTCTCCCTCCGCGACCCGATCAGGGTTCCCTGACGACTGGTGAGTGGCGACGTAGGCGATCTTCACGCTCGGCCGGAGCGCTACATCCGCGTCTCGTTGTTTTGAGAGGGGCTGAGGGCGGTTTTTAGGAGACAATCGAAATCGGACCGTTGGTCTGACGCTGCGCTCGGGCGATACCCAGCTTCTTCATGCGGAACTGCAGGGTCGACCGATTCATCCCCAACCGCATAGCCGCTCCTCTCGGGCCGGACAGCACCCAGCGCGTCTCTTCCAGGGTCGCGAGAATGTGGGCGCGCTCCGCCTCTTCCATGGTCCTCGGCGCACCGCTCGAATCCACCTGCACTGGGGAACTAAGCAGATCCCGAAGGGGAACCTGCAGCGTCGGCCCGCGGGAGAGAATCACCGCCCGCTCGATCAGATTCTGCAGCTCGCGGATGTTCCCCGGCCAGCTGTACCGACTCAGCGCTTGCATCGTGTCGGGAGGGATCGCCTCGATCACCTTGCCCATCCGGAGGGCAAACTGCTGGGTGAAGTGCCTCACGAGGGTAGGGATGTCTCCCGGGCGTTCCCGCAGTGCCGGAAGCTGAATGGGAAAGACGGCGAGGCGGTAGAAGAGATCGGCGCGGAACTCATGCCGCTCGACTGCCTTGCCCAGGTCGCGATTGGTGGCCGCCACGAGCCGGGCATCGCTGCGGATGACGCGGGTGCTGCCGAGACGCTCGAACTCACGCTCCTGAAGCACCCGCAGCAGCTTGGACTGGAGCTCGAGCGGGATGTCGCCGGCCTCGTCCAGGAACATGGTGCCGTTGTTGGCGAGCTCGAACCGCCCGATCCGTTGCCCAATGGCCCCGGTGAAAGCGCCCCGCTCATGGCCGAACAGTTCGCTCTCGAGCAGGCCGGCAGGTACCGCGACACAGTTGAGCCGCACGAAGCTGCCCCCCGCCCTGGGACTCAACTCGTGGATCGCGCGGGCGATGAGCTCCTTGCCGGTGCCGGTTTCCCCGCCGATGAGTACAGTCGCCGCCGTCGGGGCCACCATCTCGACCTGATGGAGCACGTAGCCCAGGGCGGGGCTGTGACCTACGATGCTCTCGAAGCCTCGCGAGCCTGGCGTCGGCCGAAAAAGCACGGGATGGGCCATCACGATCTCCTCGTTCCGCAGGCGGTTTCAATCCACCAGCCAACCGCACGATAAGATCGCGGACGGATCGAGGCGTCCCTAGCATGGGGAGTCTTCGACTATCACGTTTGGGGTAGTGGGTTCCCATGACCCCCGCGACCAGCCGTGGCGGGAAGCCGTAGCGCACCCTACTCGAGTCGGATGAAGCCGCGGCGCAGGGCCGTTGTTACGGCTTCGGTCCGGTCGGTGGCTTCCAGCTTTTGGAGGATGTTCTTGAGGTGAACCTTGACGGTTCCTTCGGCCCGCCCAATCCGTGCGGCGACCTCGGCATTGCTGAGCCCCTTTGCCACCAACGAGAGAACCTCAATTTCACGCGGGGTCAGCGGGATGCGGGGAGTGTGTTCGGCGAGCTTGGCCGCAACGGTATGCGGTATCCCTCGCCGTCCCGCGTGCACAGCGCGAATCACGTTCAGGACATCGGCGAGCACCATATCCTTCACTAGATAGCCCATCGCCCCTGCATCCAGCGCGCGATGAATGTCTTCATCGCCGTCGTAAGTGGTCAGCACGATCACCCTGGCGTCGGGGAATTCGTCGAGGATCGCTTTGGTCGCAGAGAGCCCGTCCATGACCGGCATGCTGAGATCCATCAGGACGATGTCGGGATGAAGCTCGCGATACTTCTCGAGCGCCTCCTCCCCATTGTCTACCTCAGCCACCACCTCGAGGCCGGGTTCGGTCGCGAGGAAAGCCACCAAACCTGCCCGGATGAGTGGGTGGTCATCGGCGGTGAGAATCCTGACGGGCGAAGAACTGCTCATCCTGAATCATGATACATCGTATCGTCCGACCCGCATACCTCGAAAGAGGTAGGTCGGACTTGTAGCACGCGTGACCTAGCGGAAGACGCCAGTGCCATAGATTGTCCCGTATGCTCTCCCCCAACCGCAGAGGGATCCTTGGGGCCCTCGCCTGCGCTGCCACCGTGTTATCCGCAGCGTCGGCCCAGGAGCCGCACCCCGGATTAACCCTCGACCCGCCAAGGGCCATCACCCAGTTCGTCCATACCTCGTGGACCGAAAAGGACGGCGCCCCTGCTGATATCCGAGCCCTCGCGCAAACTACAGACGGGTATCTGTGGATCGGGACACCGTCCGGCTTGGTTCGCTTCGATGGCGTTCGGTTCACCCGTTTTGAGCCACCAGCCGGAGAGTCCCCTCCGGCTAGGCTGGTTTCCAAGTTGCTGGCGAGCCGCGACGGGGGTCTCTGGATCGTGTGGGGCGTTGGCGCGGTGAGCCGCGTGCTCAATGGCCACATGACCTCTTACTCTGAGCGAGAGGGGCTCCCAGCCACCGACGCGCTGGTGGAAGCCGGCGATGGCAGCGTGATCGCGGGAACCCTGAAGGGCCTGTCGCGCTTCAGGGACGGGGTCTGGGACGACGTCGGAAAAGCATGGAACTTCCCGGGCAGGGAGGCCAGTCGCCTTTACTTTGACAATGCGGGTGCCCTCTGGGTCTTGGCGGAGGACAAAATCCTGTACCTCCCTCCCGGGCGCAGCCAGTTCGTAGACGCGGGGGAGCCTTCGGGGCCGTCGAACAATTTTGCGCAAGCGCCTGACGGCGCGATCTGGGTTTCGGACCCTCTCCGATCCGCTCACACGGTGCGGCCGTCGGGTGATCGCGGTCCGGTGACGGAGGTTCGCGTCGGTGCCAGTCAGGTGCTGTTCGACCGGAATGGAGGTCTATGGGTCGGTACCTACGGCGATGGCCTGCGCCGCATCGCCGATCCGGACCGGATCAGGGGCCGCAAGATCGCGCAGTTTGATCCGGAAGCGGAACAGTTCACAGTGAAAGACGGCTTATCCGCCAATTACGTCAGGGCGGCACTCGAGGACCGGGAAGGCAACATCTGGTGGGGAACGCTTCACGGACTCGACCGGTTTCGGCAAAGTACGTTCACGCCGACTCCAGTTCCCAACCCAGACGTTCCCCGGGCCATTCTGGCCACCGGCGCCGGCGGTCTCTGGACGTTCTCATCAACTCCGTTCAAACAATTCGAACAAGTACGCATCGGCCCTCGAGGCAATCTGCAGGTGATCGTGCCTGGCGTTGTAACCGCGATGTGCGAAGACGAGACCGGCACCCTCTGGGCAGTCGGGGGTGACGTATTCCTTCGGTTTCAGCGCAACCGGTTTGTCCGGGTTCCGCTTCCAGGACACGATGCCCCAAAGCAACTGGTTGGCATCACCTGCGACCGGGCAAGGAGCATCTGGTTGCTCGATCAACAAAGAGGTCTTTTCCGCTTTGCCCATGGAGCGCTCACCCGAGTCACGGAGCCATCCCAGGGCGAGCACGGTTGGGGGTATCTGTACAACGATCGCCACGGCCGCGTCTGGAAGGGGCAAGCGGATCGGGTTGTGCTCTACGACCATGGATCGGTCAGGGACTTTGGAGCCGGCGACAACGTTCCGCCAGGGTTGGTTTTCACGATCTACGAAGATCGTGGCGGCAGCGTCTGGGTGGGCGGAGAGGGCGGGCTGAGCAAGTTCGAGAATGGCCGTTTCCGAGCGCTCTCCAGGCCGAACGGATTTCCCGCGGGGTCCGCTTTCGGCATGATGGAAGATGACGACGGCGACTGGTGGATTGCGACCGATATTGGTGTGCTACGTATTCCTTCCGGCGAGTTGGATCACGCCATCGCCAACCCGGCCTATCGGGTTCATTCTCGATCGTTCAATCTTCTCGACGGTCTACCTGGAACGCCTCGCCAGGGCTTCCCGATGCCGGTGGTCGCCCGGACGGCCGATGGCCACATCTGGTTTGCAACCAGTGATGGTCCTGCCTCGGTGGATCCGCGGCGCATTCCGAGAAACAATCTGCCTCCGCCGGTGCACGTCGAAACCGTGAAGCTCGACGGCAAGGAGGTCGCGCCGGCCGACGGAATGGTATTGTCTCACCGCATCAACGACCTCGAGATCGATTACACCGCGCTCAGCCTGTCGATTCCGGAACGCGTCCAGTTCCGGTACAAGCTCGAAGGCAGGGATACGGAGTGGCGTGATGCGGGAACCCGCCGGCAGGCCTACTACAGCGGTCTCGCGCCCAAGGCGTACCGGTTCCGCGTAACGGCGAGCAACAACGACGGGGTCTGGAATGAAGCCGGCGCCGCTTGGAGTTTCAGCATTGCGCCGACCTTTTACCAGACGGCCTGGTTTCGCCTGCTCTGCGCATTGGTCGGCGCCGGGCTGATCTGGGCTGTTGGTGCCGTCGTTGTCCAGCAGCGCACCAGGCGCGCCACGGCGCTGCTCCGGTCGCAGTTCCAGGCCGGGTTGGCCGAGCGGACCCGGATCGCCCAGGAGCTGCACGACACGCTGCTCCAGGCATTCACCGGCATCACCTTACAGCTGGGGGCGATCCAACGCCGGCTGGCGCAGCGAGGCCAGGAGGGCGCTGAGGCCCTGAAGGATGTGCTCGCGTCCGCGGATACCGCCCTGCACGATGCGCGTCACATGATCTGGGACATGCGCCCGGTGGAGCTGGAAGATCGGGATCTCGCGGCGGCACTGGAAAGCGCCGCCCACTCGGCGATGGCCGATTCACCGGCTACGCTCGGGTTCAGCGTGAAGGGGGACCGCCGTAGGCTGCCGATTTCGGTTGAGACGACGGCGCTCCGGGTGGGCAGTGAGGCGGTACTGAACGCGGTGAAGCACGCGACCCCCCACATGGTGGAGGTAAGCATCGAGTACGGTCCGCGATCCGTGACCGTGCGGGTCCGGGATGACGGAGCGGGAATCGCGCCTGGCGCCATGGACGCGGCGGTCAGGGGCAAGCACCTGGGCATCACCGGGATGCGGAACCGGGCTCAGCGCGCGGGGGGCACTCTGGAGATTGCGAGCGAGCCAGGCCGGGGGACGGTTGTTTCGGTTTCCCTGCCGATCGGAGAGCCGCCGGCGAGCTCCCCTGCTCACAAAGGCTAGACCGAGGTCCGCCCGGTCACGTGCCAGCCCGCTGGCAGCTGACGGTCTATCAACACTTCTCTAGCCGCCGTTTCCCCCGCGTCTTCTCCGTGTACCTGAGCAACTCCCGGCTCTCACTTCATTTACCATCGCAGTCGTGCGCTTCCGAACGGCGGCCTGACGCTTGCTTTGCATCGGCCTCCAAGACTCTACCCAAGGAGCGCACAATGCCGATCGAAAAGCGTGATGTGATGTTCAAGAGTGGCGAGACCTTCGCCGCCGCCTGGTTCTTCGTGCCGGAGCAAGCCCGCTCCGGTCGGGTCCCCGCTGTGGCCATGGCCCACGGTATCGGCGCAGTGAAGGAAATGTCCCTGGAGCAGTTTGCCCGTCGGTTCGCGGCCGCCGGCATCGCGGCGCTGGTGTTCGACTATCGCGGCCTTGGCGGGAGCGGTGGCGAGCCGCGGCAGCGCATCTTCCCCCACG
>JAXDMF010000310.1:0-9974 GCA_034666205.1 Gemmatimonadales bacterium | reverse complement strand
ATGGGGTGGTAACGCCATGCTACTGTCGCGTTTAAGCCCCATGCCAGCCCAAATGCGACAAGCGCCATGGTTAGTGGGCTGAGTATACCACCTTGCCACCCACCACCGTGGCCCGCACGCTGGCTCGCTCGATGGCCTCGGGTGGAATGGCCGTCAGGTCCTGATCGAGTACCACCAGATCTGCCAGGTAGCCCGGGGCGAGCTTGCCTCTGGACCGCTCAGCAAAGACTCCGTAGGCGTTGCCGGCCGTGTAGGCCCGGAGCGCTTCTTCCACGGTGATCTTCTGCTCCGGTACCCAGCCGTTTGGGTTCTTGCCGTCCAATGTCCGTCGGGTGACAGCGGCGTAAATGCCGAGGATAGGATCCATTGGGGCCACGGTCCAGTCCGAGCCGAACGCGAGGTGGGCCCCGTTGTCGAGGAGTGAGCGGAAGGCATAGGTGGTCTTGATCCGCTCGGGACCGATCCGCTTCTCGGCCCAGCGCCCATCGTCGATGGCATGGTAGGGCTGCATCGAGGCTATGTCACCGCTATGCGCCAGGCGCGCGATGTCCTGCCGCCGGAGATGCTGGGCGTGCTCGACGCGGAAGCGGCGGTCTCGTGGCCCATGGGCCTTTGCCACGCTGTCGTAGATGTCGAGCAGCAGGCCGTTGGCACGCTCGCCGATGGCGTGGACGGCCACCTGGAGGCCCGCCGAATCCGCGGCGCCGATCCAGCGACGCAGTGAGTCCTCCGGCGTGACCATCACACCCGACGTCTTGGGATCGTCGTTGTAGGGACTATAGAAGAGTGCCGTGGTCGAGCCGAGCGACCCGTCCACGTATCCCTTCACCCCACCGATCCAGACCCAGTCATCGCCGCGACCCAGCTTCGCCACGGTATCGGCCACGGCGTGCCAGGTTTCGAGTGGAAAATAGAGCGCCGCGCGGGCGGTGAGCACGCCGGCCTGTTTCGCGCGCAGGTAGGTACCCAGGTCTGCGGGGGCGACGCTCACGTGCGCAAAGGCGGTGACACCCTTGGACGCAGCATAGGCCAGCGCGCGACGGAGGGCCGCGTCCCGCTGTTCGCTATTCGGCTGGGGAATCGCTCGCAGCACCGGTCCCATCGCCTCGTCTTTGAGGATGCCGGTGGGCTCGCCGGTGCGGGGGTCGCGCACGATCACGCCGCCCCGAATGTCCTTGGTGGCGCGGGTAATCTTCGCGGCCCGGAGCGCGGCGCTGTTGGCCAGGCCCATATGGCCGTCGAGCCGGTTGACGAATACGGGGTTGTTCGGTGTCACCGAGTCGATCCACTGGCGCCGGGGAAGCGGTGCGCCCGGCCAACGCTCATGGTCCCAGTCTCCGCCGAGAATCCACTCCCCGGGCTTCCGCTCGAGGGCGAAGTCCTTCAACCGGCCGACGAACTCCGCGGGCGAATTGGCCGGACGCAGGTCTACGCTCGCGAGCTGAAAGCCGCCGTCGGTGAAGTGCAGGTGTCCGTCCATGAAGCCGGGCACCACCATCGCTTTACCGTTGCTGATCACCTTGGTGCCGCTCCCAACCTGCTTCGCGATCGATGCGCTGTCCCCCACCGCCGCGATCCGATCAGCCACCACCGCCACACCCCCGGCCCAAGGCCTGACCGAGTCGCCGGTCCAGACCCGGCCGTACACAACCAGGTCGGCCGGGCGGGATGAAGCAGGAACAGCCCGGCACGAGAGAGCCCCGGCCAGAGCAATCAACGGCAGACAGGTCAGCGGGGTCTGAGGCATCAGGGCGAGCCTTTCAGGGGAGCTTCGTAAGCCGGCGGATGGCTTCGAGCTTCTCGAGCGCGCTACCGCCGGACGCCGCGGGTGCCACCGAGAAGAGATCGCGGATATCGAGGAGAATCTCGAGCATGAGCTGGTCGCGCATGTAGGCGCTATCGAGATCGATCATGCGACCCTGGTCCGCGGCCTGCTTGGCCCGATCGTAGGACTCCCGATAGATCGACTCGAGGTTGGCGAGTATGCGTTCGCGGGAGCGCATGATGTCAAATAATAACAGACCAGGGCTCTACCGGATTGGAAGTTCAGGCCCGGCCGGCGTTATGGTGGCGCGGCGAGTGAGTGATTACGTGCGCAAAACCTATCGTACCGAAGTCATTCACTTTGCGGTAGTTGGCCTGGGACCTCTGCTTTGGGAGGGTGGGAACCCGCTGATGTCGCAAGGAGTTAAGTCCGGCCGCCATAACGGCACCCTTCATGCTCAGTGCACTTGGCATGATCATCAGCCTAAATCCTAGACAGTCCGCCGGCACTGACCGGCAGGGCTTTACCATGATCGAGTTGGCGTTGACCATCATGCTCATCGCGATCATGACGGCCATGATGGTGCCGAAAATCGGAAGGATCATACAGGCCACTCGGATCAACCGCGAGATCGCCATCGTGGTCCAGGACCTGGAACAGGCCTTCACCATAGCGGCCCGGTCCCGGAAGCCTATGCGGCTCTCCTGCACCTGCGGTACCCAGACCTACACCATCGCCGACCGCACCGGTGGCACCGTCCGGCTCAGCCGTAAGCTCGGCGCCGATGCCGACCTGGGAACGCTGACCCTGACCTTCTCGGCGAGCCCGGTGGACATCTTCCCGTCGGGCGTAGCAACTGCCCCCGACACCGTGCGGATCACCTCAGGCACCAGCACTCGAGCCGTCGTGATGACCACCGGCGGCCAGGTGAGGATCATACCATGACCCGGTCCACGGCGCGGCGAGGCTTCACTCTGATCGAGCTGCTCATCTCCCTGATTGTTTCGGCAATCGTAGGCGGGGCGCTCGTGCGCATGGTGCTGAGCCAGGCTCGGTTCATGGACCAGCAGGAGGCCTACCGTGGTGCCCGGAGCGTGGCACGCGGCGGGGTCAATCGGCTGTTCTCTGATTTGCGGGCGGTCGAGGCCACCGGCGGGCTCGAGGCCGCGGCGGCCGGGGGCCAGGACTTTACCATCCGGGTGCCCTACGCCTGGGGGATCATGTGCAGCACCACCGGTGCGCTCACGACGCTGAGCCTCTTGCCGGTGGATTCGGCGATGTACGCTGCGCCGGGCTTCTCCGGCTTTGCCTGGAGAAACAGCGTTACGGGAGCCTATACCTATCAGACTGCCGCAGTATCGCTGACGACTCCGGGAACTCCGGGAAACTGCGTGGCCGCCATCCCCGCCACGATCACGACATTACCCTCGATCAACGGGTCGCCAGCTGGCCAGACGGTCAACGTCGGCGGAGCGGTCCCGCTGGTCGCAGTAGGTGGACCACCGGTAGGCTCGATCTTCTTCCTCTTCCGCCGGGTGCGTTACGAGTTCAAGGCCTCCACGGCGCTTCCCGGTCGCACTGGCCTGTTCCGCACCATGCTGAGCGGCGGCGCCACCGAGGAGATTGCCACGCCATTCGCCAATACGGCGAGGGTCAACTTCTACGTGCTCAATGCGACCCCGGCCCAGAGCGCCGTGCCGGGAACGCTGGGCAACACGCGCGGCCTGGAGCTCAAGCTCGACGGCATGAGTGAACGGACTCCGGGCGGGAGCGCGGCGCCGAAGACCGCCAGCGTGACGACGTCGGTCTTCTTCGAGAACCGTCCCGACTAACAGAAACGAGGGATTCGTGAGTCAGGCAAGGAGTCAGCGGACCAACCGGCGGGGATTTACCCTCGTCGAGGTGCTGGTGACGATCACCCTCATATCCACGGGGATACTCGTCCTCGGGGGTATGCTGTTGCGCTCGGCGCGGGCGGCCGAGGCCGCGTCGGCGGTTTCCTATCAGACGGCTGCGATGGCGAGTGAAGTCGCGCGGCTCGACGCCTTGCCGTTTACGGCGCTAGCCGCCGGAACCACCTGTGACACCCTGGCTGTGGCCCAGCTTCCCCGCATCCGCTGCTCCATCGTGGCGGTCGTGTCGCCCAAGCTGACGCGGGTGACCGTGCGGATCACCGCGATCGGAAATCCGCTGATCCCGGCTGATTCGGTCATCTTCGAGCGGAGCATCTCGGGCGACGTTGTCCCACCACTCAACACTCCATGATGCGACTGACACCTGTCCAGAGAGGTCCCATGTCGGTTTTGCTTCGGCTGAATAGACGGGGAGCGACGCTCCCGCTGGGCATCATCGTGCTCGCCGTCATGAGCGTGGCGGTGGCCATCACCTATGCCCGGATCACCGCCGAGCGTCACACCAGTGGCGATCTCAAGGCCCAGCTGGGCGCATTCGCGGTGGCCCAAACCGGGTTGAGCCGATACATGGCGGCCCTGACCGCGAAGCCTCCGGCGACCCATGACACCACCATGACGGACCTGCTCGGTGGCACCGCCCTGATCTCGCTCCGGATGTTGCGGGAATCAACCACCACTCTATTGCCGGCGGTGTATGTCATTACTTCGCGCGGGAGCTACACGGCGGCCAAGCGCTACAACTCGTTGACGCCTTCGGCTCAGCGTACCGTCGCTACCTACGCACTCTGGGTGCCCACGCCCTTTGACCTCAATGGCGCGTTCACCAGCCTGTCGGGTATCGACAAAACCGGCAACTCGGGTGCGCTCGATGGCAACGACAACTGCCTCGCGGCAGTTGGGGGCGGTCAGCCGGCAATCCCCGGCGTGGCCGTGCCTAACGGCACCTATACTGGTGCGGCTCAACCGATTAACGGCAACCCGGACGACACTCCCCATACTATGGGCACCGGCGGCACGGGCGGCACAGCCAAGGACTCGGTCGGGATCGACTGGGCGGGCATCGTGGCCGGCACCAAGCTGCCTCCGGATTACCTGAATCCGGCCTGGCCCACTGCGGCGCAGTTTCTCAACTGGCCCGTCAGCAAGACCGTCGGCGATTTGAATCTGCCAAGTGACGGAAAGGGTATCCTCATTGTGACGGGAAACCTGATCATGAACGGCAGTCAGCGCTGGGATGGGTTGATCCTGGTGGGTGGGAGCCTCTCGTCCAACGGTAACAACGTGATCGAGGGAGCGGTCATCACCGGGTTGAATGTCAAGCTCGGGGTGAACGTGCCGCAGCAGACGATCGCGAACGGCAACAAGACCTTCCAGTACGACTCGTGCAATCTGGCACGCGCCCTGGGACATATTGGATCCCTCCAACGGGTCCGGAACGGCTGGACTGATACGTGGTCGAGTTACTGAGAAGCGGGATAGAAAAAGTGTAAGCGGGACAGAAACAGCGTGAGCGGGGGTTCTCATCCCCCGCTCACGTTTTTCTTTGGCACAATCGCGACGTCCACAGGGGCAAAAGCGACGACAAAACCTGACAACGCCTCGTCCCTCAGCCGCCGCGCAAGGATCTCGGGAGCAAACGCGACGACAAAATCCGCCAATGCCTCGTCTTGAGCCGCCGCGCAACGATCTTCAGCCACCGTGCGAGCATCTCGGGAGCAAACGCGACGACAAAATCCGCCAACGCCTCGTCTTCAGCCCCCGCGCAACGATCTTCAGCCACCGGGCGAGCATCTCGCGAGCAAACGCGACGACAAAATCTGCCAACGCCTCGTCCTCAGCCGCCGCGCAAGCATCTCCAGCGCAAACGCGACGACAAAATCTGCCAGCGCCTCGTCCTCAGCCGGCGCGCAAGCATTTCCGGAGCAAACGGGACGACAAAACCTGCAAACGGATCGTCCTCAACCGCCAACACAACGGCCGGGGGAAAGGAGCCGCCAGAACTGCAAGAAACTGCACTCGGTCGATGTGCTTCCCCGCCCAGCGAGATATACTTCGGCCTCGTAAACGCGTCTGGCGGGCCGTCCCAGGCCCTCCCTGGACCCTGGCAACCGGTCGGTACCCCATGAGCCTGCAGGGCAAAACCATCCTCTTCTTCGCCGGCCCCCTGTATGAGGACCTCGAGCTCTGGTACCCCAAAATCAGGCTAGAGGAGGAGGGGGCGAGCACCCTGGTAGCCGGCACCGGCGAGAAGACCTACCAGGGCAAGCGGGGCTACCCCCTGACCGTCGATACCTCCGTCGATGAGATCGAGGCGGCAGAGTTCGACGGCTTGGTCATCCCCGGTGGCTACGCACCGGACATCATGCGGCGCTCGCCCAAGCTGCTCCGGCTCACCCGGGAGATCTACCAGGCGGGCAAGCCGGTCGCGTTCATCTGCCATGCCGGTTGGGTGCCGATCTCCGCCGGGATCGTCAAGGGGAAGCGCGGCACCAGCGTCGGCGCGATCAAGGACGACCTGGTGAACGCGGGCCTGCTGTGGGAAGACAGCGCGGTCGTCGTGGACGGGAATCTGATCTCGTCCCGGACGCCGGCGGATTTACCCCAGTTCTGCAAGGCGATCATTGCTGCGTTGGAAAAGTCACCAGTCGCGAGTCGCGAGTCGGAAGCGGGCGGGAGAGATTCCTCATCCCGAGTGAAGCGAGGGACCTACTCCTCCGGGCCTCGGACGTCGTGAAGCAGGTCCTTCGCTGCGCTCAGGATGAGGAGATCTCTGTGTCCCTGACGGACGCCCAACGGCGAGTCGACGCGTGGATCGACCAATTCGAGGAGGGCTACTTCCACCCGCTGACCAATCTGGCCCGGCTGGCCGAAGAGGTCGGGGAACTGGCCCGCGAGGTGAATCACCGGTTCGGTGAAAAGACCAAGAAGCGGGAGGAGCCGGAGGGTGACCTGGCCATGGAGATGGCCGACATACTCTTCGTCCTGATCTGCATGGCCAACCGGGAAGGCATCGATCTTCAGGAGGCGTTCGATCGGATGATGCGTAAAGTCGAGACCCGCGATGATTTGAGGTGGACTAAGAAGCGTGAGCGGTAAGCGGTAAGCGGTAAGCGGGAGAACGAGGCATCCTCCGGGAATGACGTGCCTTTGCGGCTTACGTTTTTCTCGCACTTCCCGCTCACCGCTCACCGCTTACTTCTCTTCTTACTCCCACTCCTCCGGCGCGCTCTCCAACTCGGCCAGCAGAATTCGATAGCTCTCCAGCCGGTCCGGCACGATCTCTCCTGCATCCGCCGCGGCCTGGATCCGGCATCCGGGCTCGGTCATGTGCCGGCAATCTCGGTAGCGGCACTCGCCGATAAACGGCCGCATCTCGGGAAAGCAGCTGGCGAGCTCCCGCGGCACCACTCCCCAGAGGCCCACCTCACTGAAGCCGGGCGTATCTACCAGGTACCCGCCGTTGTCGAGCGGAAGCATCACCGCGGACACGGTCGTATGCTTGCCCCGGCGAAGCTTGGCACTGATCTCCCCGATCTTGAGCTTAAGGCCCGGTTGGATCGCGTTCAGAAGACTGGACTTCCCGGCGCCCGACGGGCCGGTGACCACCGAGATCCGACCGGCCAGGGCCGCCGCGAAGGCATCGATTCCCTCGCCGCTTTTCACGCTCGTGGGGTACACGACGTAACCGGCCGAGCGGCAGCGGGCGACCAGTGCGTGGCCAGGATCGAGGTCGGTCTTGTTGACGACGACCGCGGCTGGGATCGAATTCGCCTCGGCCACCACCAGGAGCCGGTCGATGAGTTGTGGAATGGGAGCAGGGTCGGCGGCGGAGGTGACGACCAGGACTTCGTCGATATTTGCGGCCACCGGCCTGGTGCCACGGCCCTCGGGTACCCGGCGCTCCAGCAGGCTGGTCCGGGGCTCCACACCGACGACGCCGTAGACCTCGCCGGTCGGCTCGGGCTCGAGCCGGACCCGGTCGCCGACCACCACGTGGGACGAGTTCCGTTTGCTCTTGCCCCGAAGCACCGCCCGCACCTCGCCGTCGGCCGTCGACACCCGGTAGACGGCGCCATCGCGCTCCAGAACCGTGCCGAGCTGGAGCGTCACCACGCCCCGGGCGCTTGGGCTATGGCTTCCTCCAGCGCCGCCTTCACATCGTAGAGTGAGAGTGACTCGAGTCTGCTCTGCGCCTCGCCGGCCGTCTTGCCCCACACCAGGGTCTCGGACTCGAGGTGTCCCGAGGGCTGGTCTCCACCCGGTGACCATCGAACGAAGAGCAACGCCGCCCCATATAGGCCCCGTACATCCGGCTCCTCGTCCACGTAGATCGCCACCGAGTACGCCTGGCCATCGCTGCCGCCGAAGGCCGCAGCACGGTCATGCTTCTGCATGTATCCGCCCAGGGTGAACTCGCTCACCGGCCCGGTACCGACTCTCGTATGAGGTTTCCCAAAATGAAGGCGATATTCGCGGGCCGCTCGGCCAGCCGCCGCATGAGATAAGGATACCATTGAGTTCCGAACGGGATGTAGACCCGCATGTTGAATCCCTGATGGCGGAGCCGGCCCTGGAGGTCGCGCCTCACCCCATAGAGCATCTGAAACTCGAACCGGTCTGAGGGGATCCGTTCCCGGCTCACAAACCGGCGGGCGTGCTCGATGATCGCCTCATCGTGCGTGGCAAGACCGGGATAGTTCCCCTCGCGCAGCAGCCGCTCCATCAGCCGGACATAGTTCCGGTCCACGTCCTTCTTGTCCGGAAAGGCGATCGCCGGCGGCTCGAGATACGCGCCTTTGCAGAGCCGCACTCGGGCCTTGAGGGCAATGAGATCGTTGATGTCGCTCTCCGACCGGCGGAGCGCCGACTGAATGACCACCCCGCAGTGGCTGCCATAGGATCCGAAGAGCCGTTGGGAAAAAAAATGGAGGGTCCGCTGGGTATACGCGGAACCCTCCATGTCGAGCCGGACGAACCCGCCAAGCTGTTTGGCTTTCTCCAGAATACGGACCATGTTGGCGTGGCAGAGGTCCTCGCCGATGTCGAGCCCCATCTGGGTCAGCTTGACCGAGACGTTCACGTCCTCCCCGGCCGCGGCCATCCGATCGAGCATTGTCAGGTACTGGTCCCGTGCCGCGATCGCTTCGGACTCTACCGTGACGCTTTCGCCCAACAGATCGAGGGACGAGGTGATGCTCTTCGTAACCAGGTCTCGAGCCGCACGGACCGCCTCCTCGATGGTCTCTCCCGCGACGAAACGGGAGGCGAACTTCCGGGCGAGACGATTCCGTCGAACGAAGTTGAACACTCGTCGCTGCTCTGAGAGCCAGAGCAGGCTCTGTCGCATGATCAGATAAGTACCCCCGCCGGTTGGTCAGTCGTAGATAAAACGCTCCCGAAGGTAGCGAGGCCAGGATCAGCTTTGAAGAGGCTGGATGTAATGCCGTGGGCCTGGAACTTTATGCACGGTGACTGTGTGACTCACATCACGGGTCGAGGTTCGGATTAGCGTATCCTCCCTGAGGGGCACTCAGCTGAACTGACGTCGGATAAAAAATCATGGCAACACGGCAGCGGCGGCGGCGGCGGGTGGAGCGTCCGGTGAAGCGGGCGCGCAAGGTGTCCCTACCCCCGCCGGACGTGGTGAGCGATCCGATCGAATCGGCCGAGGCCGCCGGACTGCGCTACGTGAGTGACATGCAGCCGGGCATCCGGCGCAAGAAGTCGGGCAAGGGATTCACCTACACCGGACCCGACGGTAAGAGGATCCGGGATGCAACGGAGCTGGCCCGGATTCGCTCGCTCGCCATTCCTCCGGCCTACACTGATGCTTGGATCTGCCCCAACCCAAACGGCCATATCCAGGCAACCGGCCGAGATGCCCGGGGCCGGAAGCAGTATCGCTACCACCCGAAGTGGCGCGAGGTGCGAGACGAGACGAAGTTCGGCCGGATGCTTGTCTTCAGCGAGGCCCTGCCGAAGATCCGCGAGCGGTTGGAGGGAGACCTGAGCCGGCCCGGCTTGTCCCGGGAGAAGGTCCTTGCCACGGTGGTGCGTTTGCTGGAGCGCACCTGCATCCGGGTAGGCAACGACGAGTACGCCAAGGCAAATCGTTCCTACGGACTCACCACGCTGCAGGACCGCCACGTCGAGATCTCCGGCTCGAACCTCCGCTTTGAGTTCCGGGGCAAGAGTGGCAAGACCCACAAGGTCAGCGTGAGCGACCGGCGGCTCGCCCGCATCGTGCAGCGCTGTCAGGCGCTGCCCGGGGAGGACCTCTTCCAGTACATCGATGA
>JAXDMF010000309.1:0-4949 GCA_034666205.1 Gemmatimonadales bacterium | reverse complement strand
ATCTGCTATTCGACTTCGGCGGCCGCTCCGGCTCCATTGGCGCCGCCCGCAACGCGCTGGTCGCCGCCGACTTTACCCACAACGCGACCCTGCAGAACGTCGTTCTGCAGATTCAGGCGGCCTACTTCCAATACATCGCCAATCGAGCCCTGCTCCAGGCTCAGCGGATCACCGTGCGGGAAGCTCAGACCAATCTGCAGGCCGCAGAGGAGCGGAACCGAGTCGGTGTCGCGACGATCGCCGACGTGCTACAGGCCCGCACCGCGGCTTCCCAGGCCGAGCTCGCGGCGCAGGCCACCGAGGGCGACCTGCAGACGTCGCGCGGAGCGCTGGCCCTGTCTCTGGGCTTGCCAGCCAATCTGCCATATGACATCGACTCCACCGCAGCCCAGGCACCGGTCGCCGTGCTGGCCGACAGCGTGGATGTGCTGATCGCGCGCGCGGTGACGGCGCGGCCTGATCTGGCCGCCGCACGGGCGGAGTACGAGGCGTCTCGAGATCAAATCTCGGTTGCGCGAGCAAGTCGACTCCCGTCGCTGGAATTGAATGGAACCGGGGGGCGGACCTACACCACCTCCCTCCCCCAAGGCGGCAACAACTACACCCTGTCGCTCGGGCTTCGAATCCCGCTCTTTGCGGGTTTCTCGCGAATTTACGATCAACGACAGGCCGCGGCCCTGGCCGACGCGGCCGCCGCCCGAACCGATGCCTTGGGGCAGCAGGTGGTCTTCCAGGTCTTCAGCTCGTACTACGCCTTGCGGACTGCTGACCGCCGGGTGCGTACCAGTGAGGACCTCATGGCCAGTGCCCAGCTCTCGAACGATGTGGCGTTGGGCAGATATAAAGCCGGCGTGGGTTCCGTGCTGGATCTCCTGACGGCTCAAAGCGCACTCGCCGACGCCCGTGCCCAGCAGGTCATGGCGCGGCTGGAGTGGAACAGCTCGCTGGCGCTGCTGGCCCACGATGCAGGGGCCCTCGACGAACGGGGCGGAAGCTCGCTCCGTCTCGAGCCGGACTCCGCTTCCCGGAATCCTCCACGATGAGAACGACCGTGAAGGGAACACTGCTATCCCTCCTCCTGCTCGCCGCATGCACCAAGGCGAAAACCCCGGCGCCGCCACCGGTTCCGGTAAAGGTGGCCGTGGCCGAGCGGCGGCCGATGCCGTTCGAGCTGGCTGCCACCGGCTCGGTTGAGCCGCTGCAGGCGGTGGCAGTGCAGGCGCAGGTAGGCGGCGCTCTGCAACGAGTCGCCTTCAAGGAAGGGGATGAGGTGAAGCAAGGCCAGCTGCTCTTTCAGCTGGATCCACGGCCCTACCGCGCCGCGCTCGATCAGGCGCTCGCCATCCTGGCACGGGACCGGGCTCAGGCGGGCAACGCCGTGCAGGATGAGAAGCGATACGAGTCGCTGGTGGAGAAGCAGTATGTGACGCAGCAGCAGTACGAACAGGTGAAGACCACCGCCGCCGCGGCCGAGGCTACCCTGGCGGGAAGCCAGGCCGCGGTAGACCAGGCAAGGCTCAACCTGCAGTACTCCACCATTCGGGCGCCGATATCGGGTCGGACCGGAAGTCTCCTGGTCCGCGAGGGCAACCTGGTACGGGCCAACGCCGACCAGCCGCTGGTCCTGATCAACCGGATCCGCCCGATCCTGGTTCGCTTCGCGGTCCCCGCTGGCAACCTGCCGCTCATTCAGGCGCACCTCGGCAAGAGCGTCGTGGTCCGCGCTGAGGCCGCCGGGGGAGGAGATCCCAGCGAGGGCGCGCTGAGCTTCGTGGACAACGCGGTGGACACGTCAACCGGGACCATTCTGCTGAAGGGGCGTTTCCCCAACGACGATGGTTCGCTCTGGCCCGGTGGGTTCGTCAACGTACGACTCCAGCTCTACGTGGAGCCGGACGCGATCGTCGTGCCCGCCGCAGCAGTGGTGTCCGGGCAGCAGGGCAGCTTCATCTTCGTGATTCAGGCGGACAGCACGGCGGCCACCAAGGCAGTGACGGTCAGCCGGACTGCGGGCGATTTCGCCATCGTGAGCGGTGACGTTCAGGCGGGAGACCGGGTCGTGGTCGATGGCCAGCTGCGGCTACGCCAGGGCGCCAAGGTCCAGATCAAGGCCGCGGCCGACACCACCCGGCTGGGGGCATTATGAACTTCACCGCGCTCTTCATCCGCCGCCCGGTCATGACCACACTCGTCATGGCCGGCATTCTCATCTTTGGACTGGTGGCGTATCGCCAGCTCCCGGTGAGCGATCTCCCGGCGGTGGACTACCCCACGATCTCGGTGAGCGCCAGCCTGCCCGGCGCCAGCCCCGAGACCATGGCGTCCTCGGTCGCGACCCCGCTGGAAAAACAGTTCTCCACCATCCCCGGCGTCGCGGCGATGACCTCGACCAGCAGCGGCGGCAACACCTCCATCACCCTGCAGTTTGCCCTGAGCCGCAACATCGACGCCGCCGCCCAGGACGTGCAGGCCGCCATCTCGCAAGCGGTCCGCCAGCTACCGCAGGACATGCTGCCTCCGAGCTTCCGCAAGGTCGATCCGTCGTCATCGCCGATTCTGTACTTCGCGCTGCGAGCGACGACGTTGTCGTTGCCCCAGCTCGACGAATACGCGGAAACCTTCCTGGCCCAGCGGCTCTCGACCGTCGATGGGGTTGCCCAGGTCCAGGTCTACGGCTCGCAGAAGTACGCCGTGCGGATTCAGCTGGACCCGCAGCAGCTCGCGGCCCGCAACATCGGGATCGACGAGGTGGCCCTGGCGGTGGATAACGGGAACGTGAACCTCCCGACCGGAACCCTGTGGGGAACCGACAAGGCCTATTCCGTGGTGAGCCAGGGACAGCTCACCAACGCCGCCGGCTTCGGCTCCCTGGTGGTGGCGTATCGTAACGGCGCACCGGTCCGCCTTCGCGACCTCGGGCTGGTGATCGACAGCGTGCAAGACACCAAGCAGGCCAGCTGGTATAACGGGGAGCGCGCCATCGTGCTCGCCATTCAGCGCCAGCCGGGCACAAACACCGTGGCCGTCGCGGAGCGGGTCAAGGCCGAGGTAGACTCGCTCCGATCGCAGCTGCCCGCGTCGGTCGACATCGCGACGCTGTATGACCGCTCGCAGACGGTCAAGGCGTCGGTCCAGGACGTGAAGTTCACGCTGTTCCTGGCCCTGTGTCTCGTCGTGATGGTGATCTTTCTGTTCCTCCGGAACCTTCGGGCCACGCTGATTCCGAGTTTGGCCCTCCCCATGTCGCTCGTCGGCACCTTTGCCGTGATGCACCTGCTCGGCTTCAGCCTCGACAACCTCTCCCTGATGGCGCTGACGCTGGCCGTTGGTTTCGTGGTGGACGACGCCATCGTGGTGCTGGAGAACATCGTCCGGCATATCGAACGGGGAGAGTCGGTGCTGGAGGCCGCTCTGAGCGGCAGCCGCGAGATCAGCTTCACGGTGCTCTCCATGACCTTGTCGCTGGTCGCGGTCTTCATCCCGGTGCTCTTCCTGGGCGGCCTCATCGGCCGGCTGTTCCAGGAGTTCGCTGTGACCATCGCAGTGGCCATCCTGGTTTCCGGCGTCGTCTCGCTGACCCTGACGCCGATGCTGTGCAGCCGGTGGCTCCGGCCGCACCCGCAGAGCGAGCAGCACGGGCGCCTGTATCAAGCCATCGAGCGCGCCTGGGAGACATCACTCGGAGGCTACGAGCGCTCGCTCGCCTGGGTCATGGATCATCGCCCGCTAGCGATGGCCTTCACGGCACTGATCCTGGTGGGGACGGTGGTACTGGGGCGGGTCGTCCCCAAGGGATTCATACCCAGCGAAGACCAGGGCCAGCTCTCCGGCACTACCGAGACGGCCGAGGGCACCAGCTACGACGCCATGGTGAAGCACCAACTCGCCGCGGCGGCAATCGTGCAGGAAGACCCGAACGTCGAGGGGTTCATGTCCGCCGTGGGCGGCGGCGGCCGCAACACCACCGTGAACCAGGGCCGATTGCTCATCCGCCTGAAGCCGCGGAACCAGCGAGCGTTGAGCGCGGACGAAGTAGCCCAGTCGCTAACCCGGAAGCTGGCCGCCGTTCCGGGGCTCCGGGTCTACCTCCAGAACCCGCCGGTCATCAACATCGGTGGCCGCTCTTCCAAGAGCCAATATCAATTCACGCTGTATGGCTCCGACGTGGATCCGTTGTATCAGGGCGCCGCGGCGCTGGAACAGCGGCTCCATAGTATCCCCGGCTTGACCGACGTCACCAGCGACCTGCAGATCAAAAATCCGCAGGTTAAGGTCACCATCGCGCGGGACCGCGCCGCCGCGCTCGGGATCGACGTGAGCCAGATCGAGAACGCCCTCTACAACGCGTACGGCGCGCGCCAGGTCAGCACCATCTATACGCCCAACGATCAGTATTGGGTGGTCATGGAGCTGCTGCCCCAGTATCAGCGCGACCTCTCGGCCATGAACCTGCTCCACATCAGCGGCCGCCAGGGGGTCTCGGTCCCCCTGGGCAGCCTGGCTCAGATAACCCCGGCCACGGGTCCGCTCACGGTGAATCACACGGGGCAGCTGCCCTCGGTGACCCTTTCATTCAACCTCCAGCCCGGTACCTCTATCGGCACCGCAGTGAACCAGGTAGAGGCGGCAGCGCGACAGGTTCTGCCTTCCACGATCAGCACCGGCTTCGCCGGCACGGCGCAGGCCTTTCAGGCCGCGCAACAAGGATTGCTCGTGCTGCTCGTCCTTGCGATCCTGGTGATCTACCTGGTGCTGGGCATTCTCTACGAGAGCTTCATCCACCCCCTCACCATCCTTTCGGGCCTTCCCTTCGCCGGATTCGGGGCCTTGCTGGCGCTGCTGATCTTCCGGCTCGACCTCAGCATCTACGCCTTCGTCGGCATCATCATGCTGGTCGGTATCGTGAAGAAGAACGCGATCATGATGATCGACTTCGCCATCGAGCGCGA
>JAXDMF010000308.1:0-5871 GCA_034666205.1 Gemmatimonadales bacterium | reverse complement strand
ACATTGACCCGGCTCAGAGACCTGGACACCAAGGCGCAGGTGGTGATGATCTCTGGACACGGGACCATCGCCACGGCGGTTGAAGCCACCCAGCGCGGCGCCTTCGATTTTCTGGAGAAGCCGCTCGACACCGACCGGCTCCTGGTCACGGTGCGGAATGCCCTCGCCCACGCCGAGCTGCTGGACGAGAACACGAGGCTCAAGGAGGCCACGGAGAGCCGGTTCGCCATGGTGGGCGACAGTCCGGCTCTCCAGACGGTGCGCGATCTCATCGCCAAGGTCGGTCCCACCTCGGCTCGGGTCCTCATCACGGGCGACAACGGGACCGGGAAGGAGCTGGTCGCTCGCGCGTTGCATGAAGCCTCGCCCCGCCGTGACCGTCCCTTCGTCGAGGTCAACTGCGCGGCCATTCCCTCGGAGCTGATCGAAAGTGAGCTGTTCGGTCACATGAAGGGGTCGTTCACCGGCGCCTTCGCCGATAGGGCAGGGAAGTTCGAGCAGGCCGACGGGGGGACCCTGTTCCTCGATGAAGTTGGCGACATGTCCCTCTCGGCCCAGTCGAAGCTGCTGCGCGTGCTCCAGGAGGGCGTCGTCACCCGGATCGGGGGCTCCAAGCCGATCCAGGTCGATGTCCGGGTGCTTGCGGCGACCAATAAGGATCTCGATATCGAGATCGCCGAGACCCGGTTTCGGGAGGACCTGCTCTACCGTCTGAACGTGGTGCCGATCGATGTCCCCGCGCTAAGGGAGCGCACTGAGGACATTCCGGCGCTGGTCGCCTTCTTCGCCGAGCAGCTGGCGTCGAGCGCCGGGGTTCCCGGCAGGAAGTTCGCCGATGACGCGGTACGCCGGCTAAAGTCACGCCCCTGGCCGGGCAACATTCGGGAGCTGCGCAACGCGGTCGAACGCGCGCTGATACTCGCCTCGGGGAAGACGATCACCGCGGCGGATATCGACCACCTGCTGCCGGGCCCGGTGGCCGTCGGTGGCTCTGCGGGGGAGTCGGGCAGCCAAACTTTCGAGACGTTCAAGCTGGAAGCCGAGAAGACTTTTCTGACGCAGAAGCTGAAGGAGCACGACTGGAACGTGTCCGAAACAGCGCGGTCGTTGAAGATGCCGCGCTCCAACCTGTACAAGAAGATCGAGCGCTACGGCCTCAGCCGGGAGTCGGTATGACGGAGCAGCCAAGAGACTGGGATCGGGAGCTGGCCCACATCGATAAGGCCATAGAGAAGCAGCAGCCGGCTGCCACCGGGCCGGTGCGAAGCGGATCGGCACCACCACCGGCGCCCCGCCGGTTCGTCGCCCTGACCTGGTTCTGGACCGGGCTGGCGCTGGTGCTTGCTGTCGGTCTGCTGCTGTGGCCCTACGACAGCAACTGTGGCATTCGCCTGGTCTTTTTCATCGGCGCCGGCGCTTTGGCGTTGCTCGCCGGGGTCGTCGGAGCGCTGACGAGCTGGGCCCATCAGCGCGGCCTGGCGCACCTGCTGTCCCTCCTCGTCATCGTGTGGGCCGGGGTCATGGTGGCCCGAGAGGTCCTTCCCCGGGTCGGCTACGCCAAGGATACCAAGGACTGGACCTGCCCTCCGCCGCCGCCGGTACCAAATCCAGCACCTCCAGCACAGCCGGGAACATGACCAAGACATCCAACGTGCGTGAGCCGCGGGTAAGCAAAGCGGCCGGAGTACAGACCTTCAAGAACCTCATCGGCGGCGAGTGGGTCGCACCGGCCACCGGTGCCTATTTCGATAACCGGAACCCGGCAAAGCCGGACGATCTGATCGGCCGGTTCCCCGATTCGGATCGCCGCGACGTGGATGCGGCGGTGCGATCGGCGAAGCGCGGATTCGCGGCCTGGTCGCGGACCCCGCCGCCGGTCCGCGGGGACGTCTTACGCCGGGTGGGCGACCTGCTGGTCGAACGAAAGGATGCCATCGCCGACGCGATGACCCGGGAGATGGGGAAGGTGCTCGCCGAGGCGCGGGGCGACGTGCAGGAGGGAATCGACACCGCCTACTATGCGGCGACCGAGGGACGACGCCTGTTCGGCCACGTCGTGCCATCGGAGCTTCGCTCGAAATGGGCGATGAGCTATCGCCGTCCCATCGGCGTCGTCGGGTTGATCACGCCGTTCAACTTCCCCATGGCCATCCCGACGTGGAAGATGTTCCCCGCGTTGCTTTGCGGGAACTCCGTGATCATCAAGCCCTCCGAGGATGTGCCGCACACGGTGCATCTCCTGGTCGAGATCCTGCTGGAGGCAGGCCTCCCGCCCGAGGTCATCCAGCTGGTGCACGGCCGGGGCGAGACGGCCGGGAAGGCGCTGGTCGAGCATCCCGAGGTGCCGGTCATCTCGTTCACGGGGTCCACCGAGACCGGGTCGATCATCGGCGAGACCTGCGGCCGGATGCACAAGCGGCTCTCGCTCGAGATGGGAGGCAAGAACGCCATGATCGTCATGGACGATGCCAACCAGGATCTCGCGTTGGAGGGCGTGTTGTGGGGCGCGTTCGGGACCACCGGACAGCGCTGCACCGCCACCAGTCGTCTCATTCTCCACGAAAAGGTGCACGACCGGTTCCTGCGACGTCTCTCGGACGCGGCCGAGGCGCTCAAGCTTGGCGACGGGCGCCAGGAGAAGACCGAGGTGGGTCCTCTGATTCACCAGGCCGCGCGGGAGAAGGTCGAGCGCTACGTCGACATAGGACGGAAAGAGGGCGCCAAGCTCGTCACCGGGGGAGCGACAGCATCGAGCGGACAGCTGGGCGAGGGCTGGTTCTACCGGCCCACCGTCTTTGCCGGAGTCGAGCCGGGGAGCCGGCTGGAGCAGGAGGAGATCTTCGGTCCGGTGCTGAGCGTGATCCGGGTGGGGTCGTTCGATCAGGCTATCCAGGTCAACAACGATGTCCGGTACGGGCTCTCCAGCTCGATCTATACCCAAAACGTGGACCTCGCGTTCCGCGCCATGGAGGAGCTCGATAACGGGATCACCTATGTCAACGCGCCCACCATCGGCGCCGAGGCGCACCTTCCCTTCGGCGGGGTCAAGGCGACCGGCAATGGCCATCGCGAGGGAGGCTGGCAGGTCTACGACTTCTACTCCGAGACCAAGGTGTGCTACGTCGATTACTCCGGCAAACTGCAGCGTGCGCAAATAGACGCTTACGACGTCTGAAAGGGAGTCGCGAGTCACGAGTTGCGAGTCTGAAGTCGGGCGCTGGTGTCCGGTGTCAATTCCTGCAGGTGATGGAAGTCACTAGGGACTGACTCGCGACTCTCGACTCGCGCCCCTCGACTCTTTTCTCCATTGCGCACCTTCTAATCGTGGGGTAAGGTTCCACCATGCGTCCAATGCAGGTCGGTTCGGGTAAGCGTGCTCCCTCCTTCGACGAAGGCTCACTCGACCAGTACTTACGCGAGATCAGCAAGTACCCGCTGATCCCGCAGGAGGAAGAGGTCAACCTGGCGCAGCGGATTCGCGTTGGGGAAGAAGAGGCACTCGACAAGCTGGTCCGCAGCAACCTGCGCTTCGTGGTCTCGGTGGCCAAGAAATATCAGAACCAGGGCGTCTCGCTCGCCGACCTCATCAACGAGGGCAACCTCGGGCTGATTCGTGCCGCGCATAAGTTCGACGAGACCAAGGGCATCAAGTTCATCTCCTACGCCGTCTGGTGGATTCGCCAGGCCATCCTGCAGGCGCTGGCCGAGCAGAGCCGGATCGTCCGGGTACCCCTCAACCGCGCCGGCACGCTGCACCGCATCGGCAAGCGCTCGTCCGCCCTGCTGCAGGAGCTGGGGCGGGAGCCGACGCCGTCCGAGATTGCGGAAGGCATGGACATATCGATGGAGGAGGTCCAGAAGACCCTGTCCATCTCCCAGAACCATCTCTCACTCGACGCGCCGCTCACGCCGGGCGAGGACAACAAGCTCCTCGACTATCTCCCGGACACGCAGAATCCCGGTCCCGACTCCGAGACTTTCGAGCACGCGCTGACCGAGTCGATCGAGGAAGTGCTATCTACGCTGAAGGAGCGCGAGGCCAAGATCCTGCGCCTGTACTTCGGCTTGGACGGCCCCGAGCCCATGACGCTGGAAGAGATCGGCAGCCTGCTCGGCATCACCCGGGAGCGGGTGCGTCAGATCAAGGAGAAGGCGCTGAGCCGGCTCCGGCACGTGAGCCGGGCACGGGCACTGGAGAGTTTCCTCGCGTAGCGACTTCAGTCGCGTTCTACCCCCGCAGAATCCCCTCCACTTGATCCCATTCAATTAGAAAAGCATCGTGACCATAGAGTGAGGCGATCTCGCGGTATTCGGCGCGCCCGCCGGCCGCCTGATATGCCGCGACCCAGTCGCGCACTTCGCTCGCCGGATACAGGATATCCGAGTCGATTCCGACGCCGATCACCCGCTCGACCTTGCGGGCTGTCTCGTGAGCCGCGGTGGCAAGATCACCCACGTCCTGCAGGTCCATCGACCGCATGAGCGCCACATAACTGGCCGCATCGAAGCGTGCCACCAGCTTGTCTCCCTGCCTCCTCAGGTAGTGCTCGACATCGAACATCCCCTCCGACCGGGACGACAATCTGCCGAATCGGGCCTGAAACTCGGCCGCGGAGCGGTACGTGATCATGGCCAGCGCCCGGGCTGCTGCCAGGCCGGCAGCGGGTCCCTGTCCCGCGGCATAGTCGCCGCCGGACCAGGCCGGGTCGGCTTCGATCGACATCCGCTGTACCGCGTTCCATCCGATGGCCTGGGGAGAGGCCGCTGCGGGCGCCGCGAAGACGACCAGCCGGTCGGTGGGAACACTGGTGACGCGTCCCCACTGGAGCGCAACCATCCCGCCGAGTGATCCACCGGTGGCCAGAGCAAGCCTTCGGATACCGAGATGCTCCAGCAGCGGGATATGAGCCCGCGCCAGGTCCACCGGAGTGAGCTCGGGAAAGCGCCCGCCCCGCTCCGCCTTCCACTCGGTAGGGCCGGTGGATCCGTGGCAACCGCCGAGGAGGTTGGCGGATACGATGGCGTGGCGTGAGGTGTCGAGGGCCCGGCCCGGTCCGACCAGCGGACCCCACCAAGCCTCGACATCAGCACTGCCGGTCAGGGCATGGAAGACGAGAATCCACCCGTTCTGCGCAGCCGCCCGGACATCGCCAATGACTCGGTAGCGAAGCCGGAGGTCGGTGAGCACCTGTCCATCGGCGGTGGTCAGCTCGCCGATGGTGAAGTCGCGAGTGGGCCAGCCGGTATTGACGATTGCCGTCATTTGCGCTCGAGTGCCGGCTCGAAATTGACCTCGTTCAACTTCCCGGTGCGAACATCGTAGACGAATCCTCGGATCTCGATGTTTGCCGGAATGAGGGGAGACGAGAGGAGAAACGCGACGTCCTCACGCACGCTCTCCTCGACATCGGTAAACGGCAGGAAGTCGATATTGCTGGAGTCGGCCCCCAGATCCTGCTTCACCTTGGCGTGGAGGTCGCGGTTACTGAACGTGAGCATGCCACAGTCGGTGTGGTGGATGACTGCGATCTCGTTGGTCCCGAGCAGTCGCTCGGAGATGACCAACGAACGCAATGCCTCTCGGGCTCGTCCGCCCGCATTCCGAATGACATGGGCATCTCCCTCTTCCAGCCCGAACGCCCTCGAGGGGAGAATGCGGGCATCCATACACGTTACGATGGCGAGGTGCCGCGCGGGCGGCATCGGCAAGTCGCCCCGGTCGAACGTTTTGGCGTACTCGGCGTTGGCCTGTAGTAGCTCATCGGTGGTGGACATGGATTTCCTCCCTTAGTGTTGGAGTCACGAGTCACGAGTCGCGAGTCGCGAGTCACAAGTCGTGATCGACTGGATTGCTTCGGTCCCTTCGCTCTG
>JAXDMF010000307.1:0-3178 GCA_034666205.1 Gemmatimonadales bacterium | reverse complement strand
CCGGCTTCGCATCGAGGTCGCAGGGACCCGGCGGGAGGAGGAGCCCCGGCGCTACGTGGCCATCCATCTGGACTATCACCTGGGTGGCGAAGGGATCGACCCGGTGAAGGCCCGCCGAGCCATCGATCTCTCGCTGGAGAAGTACTGCTCGGTGATCCATTCACTCGCCCCCGATATCGCCGTCACGTATGCACTTTCCCTGGACTGAGCTGCTCGTGGCCGCCTGCGCGGCTCTGAGCGCGACTCCAGGAAACACGCAACAGATTGGTGAGATCGGTATCCAGGGGATCGTGACATCGTCCGACCCGGCGCTGGCAGTCGTGGGGCCTTATGGCGCGCTCCGCACCTCTGGACGGACCCGGGTCTCGGCCTCTCTGGGTGGGGGTGCTTCGGACGGTGTCTTTGCCTGGCGGGCCGAAGCCCTGGGGCACTTTCTGCTCAGTCCCGACCGGCGGCATGGGTGGGGTGCGTACGTGGCCGGTGGGCTTGCGGCGGTAGGCGGACCGGTCAACCGGGGGTACCTCGTACTGACCCTGGGGGCCGAGGGACGCCCGGGGGGCGCATCTGGCTGGGTTGCGGAGGCTGGTATCGGTGGTGGGGTCAGAATCGGTCTGGGGTATCGCTGGCGATGGTTCCCCCGAACCTGGCGGAAATAGCAACGCCCCGGGAACCTGCCCGGGGCGTTTTCGGCATTCCTGCGGTTGTTCAGGCCGCGCCCGACTCCACAACAAGGCGGCGAACCGGCTGGCAATAACGCTCACCCAGCATCCGGATCTGAGCCAGCTCGTCCTTGCTCAGGTCCTCGTACCGATCTGCTACGTAACCCATGGTGTCGTCCAACCAGTCCTTCTGGTGCTCCGGGAGGGCGTCGATTACGCCACAGCGGAGTATGTGACTGAACAGCTCATCGCGGGCCTGGGCGAACGAAGCCGCCTCAGGGATACTGCGGGTTTTCTTTTGACTCATGCACCATCCTTTGGGCGTTCAAATCAGGATTCCGGGCTCTTACTGGGCTGAATTATAACCGGTTGCACCATTTGGTGCAAAGCAGAAAGACTCATAGCTGCCGTCCTCCGACTCATTATCTTTATCGGCCGGAAAAACATGAACTTGACCGAGGGCGACGCGCGGCCCTCGAGGTATCTATGGCTGATCATGACGAGGTCTATGGGAAGGAGCGGGCGGAGCGGCTGGTGGCCCTCCTGCGGGCCCTGGCGGTCCGCATCCAGGAGCTCGACCGGAAGGGCCAGCTGCTTGGCGGTGGGCCGGAACTGCTGCGCATGATGGGAGATGCGCGGAGCGAGCTGTTCTACTACGAGGTCCGCTCGACCTACGACACGCCGGAAGTGGCAGACAACCGCCGGATCGTGGAAGAGGCCGAGCGGCAGGATTCCTTTTTGCCGGACGAACCGGAGGACGACGAGCCATGGCGGCCAACCAGGCCGGAATGAAGCGCTTCTACGCAGTGTTCGGCGCCGTGGCCGTGATCGGGCTCGGAGCACTCGCATACCTGACAACCAGGCCCCAAACGGTCAGCATTCCGGCCAACGTCACGGTCCAGCCCTCGGACACCTCCGGCTTCCGCGGGTACCTGAAAGGATCGCCTGATGCTCCGGTCGAGATCACCGAGTTCGCCGACTACCAGTGTCCCTTCTGTCAGACCTTTGCCACTCTGCAGATGCCCACCATCGAAGAGCGTCTGATCAACACCGGGCGGCTCCGCTGGCGCTACCGTGACTTTCCGTTGCAGCAGCATCCGTTCTCCCGACTGGCAGCGCACTCGGCGGCATGCGCCGACGAACAGGGGAAATACTGGGAGCAGCACAGGCGCATTTACGAGGGGCAGACGGAATGGGCCACCGCACGCGACGCGGCACCGATATTCCGGCGGTACGCCCAAGCCGCTGGGCTGGACCTCGGGCGTTACGACGGGTGCATGAAGGCCGGGAAGTACGCCGGCCGGATCCAGGCCAGCCTCAACGAGGGAATTCAGGTTGGCGTGAACTCGACCCCGACACTCCTGGTGGGCAACAAGCTCTATCGCGGCCGCTTTGACTCGGATGCCATAACCAAACTGGTGGACTCTCTGGCGCCCCGCCGCGCACAATGATCTATCGTATGAGCGCGGCGTTCCTGAGCCTCGCCGGGCTCTTCATCTCCGGGTACCTCTACCTTTACAAGATCGGACGGATCGGGTCTCTGGCCTGTGGCACCGGCGGCTGTGAGACGGTGCAGTTGAGCCCATGGAGCCGGTTCGCCGGTCTCGAGGTCTCGCTCATCGGTGTGTTCGGCTACGCCGGTCTCTTGGCGATGAGCCTCGCATCGCTCCAGCCAGGCGCCCGGCAGTGGCCGATCCGGGCGATCGCGGTAGCCGCCGGCGTCGGGGTGGTCTTTACTTTGTACCTCACCTATCTGGAGCTGTTCATCATTCACGCTGTCTGCCGCTGGTGCGTCGCCTCGGGCGTCATCATCGTGGCGATCTTCGTTGCGGCGTTGCTCGACCAGCGCCGGCAACCCCGGACCAGGGTGTCATAAGATGTCGGTCGATCCCAAGGCGTCACCTACCGGCAAACATCTCGCCATCCTGGCGCTTGGGGCCATCGGGGTGGTGTACGGCGACATCGGCACCAGCCCGCTCTACGCCCTGAAGGAATGCTTCATCGGGACCCATGGGGTGGCGGTCACCAAGCCCAACGTGCTGGGGGTGCTGTCGCTCATTTTCTGGTCGCTGAACTTCATCGTCACCTTCAAGTATCTCAGCGTCGTCATGCGGGCGGACAATCAGGGCGAGGGCGGCATCCTCGCGCTGCTGGCCCTGGTGCGGCCCCACGGTCAAGACCGACTGTCGGGGAAATACCGCTGGCTGGTGGCGATCGGGCTGTTCGGTGCAGCACTGCTCTACGGCGATGGCATCATTACCCCGGCCATCTCGGTGCTCGGCGCGGTGGAGGGGATCGCCGTGGCCACGCCCGCGCTGCAGCAGTGGATCGTGCCGATCGCGGTGGTGATCATCTCGGGCCTGTTTGCGGTGCAACGCAGGGGCACGGCCGGCATCGGCGCCATCTTCGGGCCGGTAACAACCATCTGGTTCATCTGCATCGCGGTGCTCGGGATGATGGGCATCATGCGCCATCCCTCGGTGCTGGTAGCTCTCAACCCCTGGTATGCCGCCAGTTTT
>JAXDMF010000306.1:0-3432 GCA_034666205.1 Gemmatimonadales bacterium | reverse complement strand
GCAGCTGGCAGCTGAGCACCCATGCCCCGCAATCTGATTGCCAAGCTTACCGCGAGGTTGCCACCGATCGAATGACCGATGCTAGCAATGCTCTCGTGCCGATACCCCTGGGCGAGCAGCCAGCGGTACGCCGTCTCCACATCGTCCTGCTGAGCAGGGAAAGGGTCCTCAGGCGCCCGTCTGAAATCGAGGACAAGGGCCCGGACACCCGCCGCTTTGGCGATGTGGCCAGCGGCCTTCCGGTCGGAGTACATCGAGAATACGACGCTGCCACCGGCGTGGCTGTGCAACAGGACGCTTTCCGAATCGTAGCCGTCAGGGATACACCACAATGCCGGCACCCCGCCGGCGTCGGCTTCGGCGTAGCTGACGCCCTCGGGTTCCTTGGTGGCTACGTGCAAGCCCTCTACAACGTCCCGGACCGTGGCCAAATCGAGGTCCGGGTTCGAGAACCTGGCCCTGTTCGACGCAAAAAAACCAGCCATCTGCTCTGCCTGCTCGCTAGCCATACCTGCTCCATCCTGCACTTCGCGGGGCGCTGCCGCCTGGCCGTGTTGCATGACCGTAACCTCTGGGTATAGAAAAGTAAACCCTGAGTTGGAGGGTGGGCCGCCTTGTTCGAACGGCGAAACGAAGGAACAGCTCGGCCGCGACAGCGCCTCCAGCTCCGCGTTGCGATCGAGTCTGGGTCAGAGCGCACGTCCAAAACCGCCGGTAGGCTCGACCCATGCATGAGCGCACTAGCCACTACACGAGCAACTGTTCGATAGCCCGGTGCCTCGAGATCATGGGCGAGAAATGGACGTTCCTCGTTCTTCGCGAGGCGTTCTATGGAGTCACCCGCTTTGCTGACCTCGAGAGGATCCTGGGCTGCCCACGAAACCTCCTGGCCGATCGCCTGCACCTCCTCGTCGAGAACGGCATTCTCGCCAAGAAGCCTTACAAAGACCCTGGGGAACGAACCCGGAGCGAGTACGTGCTCACGGCCAAGGGTGACCGACTCATCCCTGCACTTATCGCAATACTCGAGTGGGGCGACGAATATCTGACCGACCCCAATGGCCCGGCCGTGTTTATCAACCATCGCGGGTGCGACCATCCCGTGCAAATCGAGATGCGGTGCGTTCGCGGCCACAAGATCCGCGCAGTCGATGATTTGGAAATCCTGCCCGGACCCGGCTTTCGGCTTGCATCGAGCGCCACGACCCTCTAAGCCCGCCGCGCCTTGTTGGACAAGGAATATCCGCCGAGCTGATCGCCCAGAAGTGGGGTCTTGGACGCGGTGAGCTCGACGACTTTGCCGCTCGTTCGCACCGGCTTGCTCCGGCTGCGATCGAAGGCGGGGCCTTTCGTGCTGAGATCGCTCCGATCTCAGTCACCCGCGGCGACGGATCCGAGCTCCGTGCACGAGATTGAGGAAACGGTACGGCGCTCTACCTCCGTCGAACCGAGGGCATCCCCACCCCCAGCCTTCCGCAAGGACGAAGCATCGGTCAGATTCCCGGAGATCGGCTGGCGGATCACCGTCGGCAACTCATCGCAGCTAGCTGAGGGCGCTGCTTCGGTGCTGCTCATGAGCGAGAGACGTGCGACGAGTCTCGGCTTGACACCTCGTGCCAGGGTTGTCGCTATGAACCGTCACGGGTTTCGTGCCGTCTTCATACGGGCGACATCGCCGGTTGGGATGTCGCGATGTGAGCGTAGTAGTTGGTCTCGTATTCGTCGGGTGGGATGAATCCGAGGGTGGCGTGTAGGCGAGGGTTGTTGTACCAGTCGATCCAGCCCAAGAAGCAGCTTGACCGAACCACCAACCCCTGACGGCGAGGTCTCTCGCACGTGACCAGTTAGAGAGGACGAGGAGTCGCAAGAGAATCATGTTCCTGATGAACTCCGCGGGCGGCGCCGCCGCGGTCGTAGCGGCGACCCCTGTCTCGGCGCCTGCGGCAATTGAACCGGTGTCGAACCCGCGAATTCTGCTCCATTACGATCTCGCCGCAGGCCAGCAGCCGGAGAACGTTGCGTTGGAGCCCGACGGCAGCCTGGACGTGACGCTGTCCCGAGCGGGTCAAGTCGAAAGAGTCACCCGGACCGGGCGGCGACAGCTTCTGGCGACGCTGCCGCCGCCTGCCGACGGCGGCGCCCAGACCCCGGTGCTCGGTTACTCGCTAGCGACGGGCCTCCTACGGACCGCGGACGGAACCCTGTACGTGGGTTACGCCGCGGGCGATGACGAGCTGACGGGCATCTGGCGGGTACGGCCCGGCGGGACACCAACTCGAATCGTCGCGATGACCGCGGCGAGCTTCCCCAACGGCATGGCCCCGGACGAACGCACCGGGGGTCTGTACATCGCGGACTCGACGCGCGAGACCATCTGGCGCGTGCCCCTCGCCGGTGGGACGCCAACCGCGTGGCTGGTAGGCCCGGAGCTGATGCGGTCCCAACTGCTTGGCCCGAACGGGCTCAGATTCCATAACGGAGCCCTGTGGCTGTCGAACTCGGACCAGGGCACCTTGCTGCGCGTGACAGTCGAACGCAACGGCCGGGCCGGACCTGTCCAGACGAGAGCGACTGGGCTGACATTTCCCGACGACTTCGCCTTCATCGGCCGCAGCAACAAGATCATTGTGGCGTTGAACCTCGCCAACGAGGTCGCTCTCGTTCAGCCGAACGGATCACACACCATCGTATTGACCGGTGCGGACGGCCTCGAAGGTCCCACCGCGGTCGCGATCGAGCACGGCAAGTTGTACGTGCTCAGCGCTTCCTTCGCACTGAACAAGGGCCCGAACATACTGGTCGCTGACCTCAGCAGCGGCGGCTCATCCGTATGGACTCGGGCCGAGCAGCGCGAGGATCGAGCTGAAAGCATGAAGGGCAAGCTGGGTCCGGTGCTCGACCGGGTGCGTGCATTGTGAGACGGTCCAGACCGCACGGGCCGCCGCCCGTTGAGGCTGCGCACCTTTCCGATCGCCGGCGCGAGCTGCCTCGTGCCGCGGCGTTCTGGCTCGTCGCCTTCACGACAGCGGCGTTTGCCGCCGCATCCAGCGCTCCGAGCCCGCTCTACCCCGTCTATCAGGTCGACTTCGGTTTTTCTACGATCACGCTGACCGCGATCTTCGCCGTCTACGTCTTTGCGTTGATGGCCAGTCTGCTTACCGTAGGCAGGCTGTCGGACTACGTCGGGCGACGTGTCGTCTTCGCAGGTTCACTCGTGGTCGAGGTTGCCGCCATGTTGTTGTTCCTCGGAGCGAATGGGGTCGCAACGCTCGTAAGCGCTCGCATCGTTCAGGGCTTTGCGACCGGCGCTGCTTTCGGAGTGCTCGGTGCCTACCTGCTTGATCTGCAGCCGGGGAGGGCATCGAAGCTGGGATCACTGCTCAACAGTGTGGCGCCCACTTTCGGTCTTGGCCTGGGCGCGGTCGTGACCGG
>JAXDMF010000305.1:0-2886 GCA_034666205.1 Gemmatimonadales bacterium | reverse complement strand
AGCGCTATCTGGACCATATGGTAGCGCTGATTCACAGCACGCGGGATCGCTGAGCGGCTCTCTTTTTTTGGGGACTCACTTTATGACGCAAAGATCTTCAGCTCCCGCGGCCCCTGACGGTCTCCATGTGGGGATCATTATGGACGGAAACGGGCGCTGGGCCGCGCGGCAGGAGCTCTCCCGGGGGGCCGGACACCAGGCGGGAGCCGAGACCGTGCGCCGCGTCGTCGAGGCGGCGCCCGAGGCCGGTGTGGCGATTCTGTCTCTGTTCGCCTTCTCCTCCGACAACTGGCGGCGGCCCGCCATGGAGGTTGCCTGGCTCATGCGCCTGTTCCGGCAGTACATCCGCTCGGAAACGGCGCGGTGCGTCAGCAACGGCGTCCGTCTCGAGGTCATCGGCCGGCGCGACCGGCTGGGGATGTCGCTGCTTCGAGCCATCGAGGCGGCGGAGGTCGCCACCAGTGGGGGCACCCGGCTGCGGCTCCGGATCGCCATCGACTACTCCGGTCGTGATGCCATCCTTCGGGCCGCCCAGTGTCTCCGGCAGAGCCCGCTCTCCCGTGAGTCGTTCGGGCGGCTCGTGGCAATAGTGGACCACAGCTCGCCGGTGCCCGAGCTGGATCTCCTGATCCGGACCGGTGGCGAGCACCGGCTGAGCGACTTTCTGCTCTGGGAGGCGGCGTATGCCGAGCTCCACTTTACCGCTCTCATGTGGCCCGAGTTCGGCCCCGACGCCCTCCGCGCGGCGATTCAGGACTTTGCCTCACGGGAGCGGCGATTCGGCGGCTTGCCGGAGAAGGCGGTGGGCTAACTCGCCGAATTGACACTCGCCTCCCGTCCGTGCACGTTCGACCCATGCCAATAGCACGTCCGGCTCTGCTGCTCGTCGTTCTAGCGATCGCCTGCCGCGCCGATGCCGAGCGGGGGTCTCGGAATGCCGGGGTCGAGAACTACCTCGCCGGTTACAGCAAAGAATATCAACGACTGAACTACGCCAGCGCCCTGGCCGAGTGGGAGTCGAACACCCACATCGTCGAGGGCGACTCATCCAACGCGCTCCGGACCCGGCGAGCCAACGAGCAGTTGGCCCGTTTCGTGGGCAGCGCGGAAAACATCACCAGGATCAAGGGATACCTGGAGCACCGTGACCGACTCACGCCGCTTCAGGCACGCCAGCTCGAGGTAATGCTCTACCTGGCCGCCGAAAAGCCGCAGACGGCCGCGGACGTGGTGTCACGCCGGATCGCCGCCGAGACAGAGCAGACCGAGAAGCTCTATGGCTTCCAGTTCAAGGTACGCGGGAAGCCCGTCACGCCGAACCAGATCGACGACGCGCTCCGCACGGCAAACAAGCTGCCGGAGCGGCTGGCGGTGTGGCAGGCATCGAAGGAGATCGGGCCCACCCTCAAGCCCGGACTCGTTCGCCTCAGGGATCTGCGTAACCAGGTCGTCCAGACCCTCGGCTATCCCGACTATTTCAACTACCAGGTATCCGAGTACGGGATGAGCACGGACGACATGCTCCGGCTCAACGACGGGCTCATCAGGGATCTGCGGCCGCTCTACCGCGAGCTTCACACCTGGGCCCGCTACGAGCTGGCCAAGCGATACGGAGTGCCGGTGCCCGACGAGTTGCCGGCGCACTGGCTCCCCAACCGATGGGGGCAGGACTGGGGCTCGCTGGTGGAGGTAAAAGGACTCGACGTGGACGGTGCCTTGAAGGACAAGTCGGCCGAGTGGGTGGTGCGCCAGGGCGTGGAATTCTACCGCAGTCTCGGCTTCGACTCGTTACCGGCGACGTTCTGGAGCAAATCGTCGCTCTATCCGTTGGCGGCGGATGCGCCGTACAAAAAGAACACCCACGCGTCGGCCTGGCATCTCGATCTCGATCACGACGTGCGGTCTCTCATGAGCGTCGAGCCGAACCGCGATTGGTACGAGACGGTGCACCACGAGCTGGGGCACATCTACTACTACTTGAGCTACAGCCGGCCTGAAGTGCCGATGGTGCTGCGGTCGGGCGCCAACCGCGCCTATCACGAGGGGATCGGCTCGATGATCGGCCTTGCCGCGCTGCAGCGCCGATTTCTGGCCGGTCGCGGCCTGGTTTCCCCCCAGGCGCAGGTGGACAGCATGGCGCAGCTGCTGCAGGAGGCACTGAACTACGTGGTCTTCATCCCGTTTGCCGCCGGCACTATGACCCGGTTCGAGCACGCGCTCTACGCCGAGAAGCTGCCGGCCGATCAGTTCAATGCCAAATGGTGGGAGCTCGCCCGGAAGTACCAGGGTATCGTGCCGCCGGCACCGCGCGATGAGCGCTGGGCCGACGGGCTGACCAAGACGCACATCAACGACGATCCGGCGCAGTATTACGACTACGCGCTCTCCTACGCGCTGCTCTTTCAGCTGCACGACCACATTGCCCGGCAGATCCTGCACCAGGACCCCCACGACACCGACTACTACGGCCACCGGGAAGTGGGCGACTTTCTCCGCCGGCTGATGGCGCCCGGCGCGAGTCGGCCGTGGCGTGTGGCCCTCCGTGAGACCACCGGCCGCGAGCTCGACGGAAAGGCCATGGTCGAATACTTCGAGCCGCTCTATCAGTGGCTCCGCCAACAGAATCAGGGACGGAAGGCAACGCTCCCCGATCTCTGATCAACTCCAGTTGCGACAGAAAGATTCTCCATGAGCACCGAGCCAACTGTCTCCGGCCCCGATCTCACGGCCGGTATCCCGATTGCGCAGGTCCCCGAAGGTGGCATGCTGGCCGGGCACGCCTCCGGAAAGCCAGTCCTCCTGGCCCGGTCCGGCGGCGAATGGTTCGCGCTAGGGGCCGTCTGCAGCCACTATAGTGGTCCCCTCCCGGAAGGGATTCTGGTCGGT
>JAXDMF010000304.1:0-2886 GCA_034666205.1 Gemmatimonadales bacterium | reverse complement strand
CACGCCGACCGACGTCAAGAAGCGCATCGTGGAGTCGCTGCGGCGGGCCGCTCAGTTCGATGCGGAGCGGATCACCGTGGAGATCGACGGGCACAAGGCCATCCTCCGGGGAACGGTGCGGTCCTATGCCGAGTTGAAGGACGCGGAACGGGCAGTGCGCAACGTGCCTGGCATCACCGAAGTGGAGACCCATCTCACGGTCGACCCCAACGTGTATGCACCGGTATAGCCAATGAGCTAGGAGCTGGGAGCTGGGATGGACGGCAGCTACTAATCCAAGCTTCTAGCTCCAGCTCCCAGCCAGATAGGAGACCTATATGGTAAAGCAACGAGACGAGAGCGGCGCCACTGGAACAGCCACAGAGAAGCGGGGGGAGCAGCGGAGCGCATCGGCCCCGTCGAAGAGCGGCAACGGCGCGACCGAGACCGGGAGCCGGAAGTCGCTGACCCGGTGGCCAGGGTTGTTGGGAGGTGGCGGTGTGCCGGCCAGTCCCTGGGAGCTGATGCGGCGGATGAGCGAGGAAATGGGCCAGCTGTTCGAGAGCCTGGGCGGCACCAGGGCGGGGCTGGCGCCGCTGCCTCAGTCGTCGGGACGGCCTGCCCGGGGTCGCCAGGGCGACACCGGGAGCGACGTTGGTTTTGGCGGTCCAGCGGTGGTGGTGCCCCACATCGAGTTGGAACAGCGCCCCGGCGCGCTCGTGGTGCGCGCCGACCTCCCCGGGCTCACGCCGGAAGACATCAACGTCACCGTGGATCATGGGGCCCTGACTATCTCCGGTGAGCGCCGGCAAGAGAACCGGGAGGAGCGGGAAGGCTTCATTCGGAGCGAGCTGAGCTACGGGGCCTTCTTCCGCACCATACCGCTGCCGGAAAGCGCCGACGAAAAGGGGGTCAACGCAGTTTTCCGGAACGGTGTCCTCGAGATCACGGTCCCGGTTTCCGACCAACAGCAAGGCCGCCGGGTCCCGGTCGACCAGTAAGGCAGGTTGCAAGTCCACAAGTCCAGAGGAGGGTGACTCATGCGTGTTCCAGTCATTGACGTGGACAGTCTGTGCCGGAACTGGTGGGCCGTGTCGCTCCGCGGGCTCGCGGGGATCCTGTTCGGCATCATCACCTTCATCGCGCCGGGCATCTCACTCGCTGCGCTGGTGCTTCTGTTCGGTGCCTATGCGTTCGCCGACGGTGTGCTGGCCGTCGTGACCGCCATTCGCCGGCGGGGGAATGACCGGTGGGGGATGCTTCTGCTCGAGGGCCTGGTTGGAATCGCTGCGGGCGTGCTGACGCTCCTGTGGCCCGGCATTACGGCGCTGGCTCTGCTCTACGTAATCGCCACGTGGGCCTTGGTGACCGGCGCGTTCGAGATCGCGGCCGCCATCCGCCTCCGCAAGGTGATCACCGGCGAGTGGATCCTGGCGCTCAGCGGTATCCTCTCCGTGGCCCTGGGGGTGCTGCTCATCTTAGCGCCGGGACCGGGAGCTTTGGCCGTGGTGATCTGGATCGGTGCCTACGCCTTCGTCTTCGGCGCGCTGATGTTCGCCCTCGGTCTCAGGCTCCAGGGGCTCGGCTCACCCCGTCACCGGGGCCAGCCGGCGCCAGGCGTGGCGTGACTGCCGGCCCGGACCCGGGCGCCACACAGCAGTCACCACTCGCCTTCGGCCACAATGGGGAGACTCTGCATCCCATACTGGTCGAAGGCGAGGTGCGCGTCATCGGGCATCGATGGTCACCGCGGGTGCACGAGATCAAGGCGTTCCTGGCCCGCAGCCGGATCCGCTATCGCTGGTTCGACGTCGAGCGCGACGAGGCTGCGGCGGGAACCGCGGGGCACGTCGGCACGGGGGAGCAGCGCTATCCCATAGTCATCCTCCCGGACGGCAGTGTCCTGCTGGATCCGGATGTGCGGGACCTCGCCCGGCGGCTGGGGCTGGACACCGATCCGGATGCGAGGTTCTACGATCTGATCGTTGTCGGTGGCGGTCCGGCCGGGCTATCGGCGTCGATCTACGCCGCCTCGGAAGGTCTGAGGACCGTGGTACTGGAGCAGGAAGTCCCGGGTGGCCAGATCGGCTTCAGCGCGATCGTGGAGAACTATCCGGGCTTTCCGGAGGCCCTCAGCGGCGGTGATCTGGCAAGCCGCACCGTGCAGCAAGCCGACCGCTTCGGCGTGGAGATCACGGTGCTCCGTAGGGTCGTCGGCCTACGGCAGCAGGGTGAGCACCGGGTGGTCATCCTGGATGACCAGACCGAGCTGATTTCCCGTGCCGTATTGCTGAGCGTGGGGGTCAGCTTTCGTTGGTTGGATGTGCCCGGCTGCAGCTCCCTGGTGGGCGCCGGGGTCTACTACGGCGCCGCCATCGCCGAGGCGTCCGCCTGTCGAGGACAGGACATCTACATCCTGGGAGGCGGGAACTCGGCGGGACAGGCGGCCTTGCTCCTGTCGCAGTTCGCTCGGCGGGTGGTGATTCTGGCGCTGGAGGACTCGATCGAGGAGACCATGTCCCAGTACCTGGTCGACCGGCTCCGGCAGCTGCCGAATGTCGAGATTCGCACCAACGCGACGGTATCGTGCGTGAACGGGGAGCATCGCCTGGAAGAGATCACGGTCCAGGACGTGAAGACCGGCAGCACCGAACAGGTCAGATGCGACGGGCTCTTCGTTTTCATCGGCGCCACGCCACGCACCGAATGGCTCGAGCATGTGGTTCGCCGGGATGAAAAGGGATTCATTCTCTCCGGGGCAGACGTCCATTGCGATCTGTCCCAATGGCCCGAATGGCCGCTGGAGCGGGAACCGTACCGTCTCGAGACCAGCATGCCGGGCGTGTTTGTCGCCGGCGACGTGCGCAAAGGGTCGGTCAAGCGCCTCACCTCCGCCGTCGGAGAAGG
>JAXDMF010000303.1:0-16799 GCA_034666205.1 Gemmatimonadales bacterium | reverse complement strand
CGCCATGTTGTCGGCGATCTCGCCCGCGGCCTGGTTCATCCGGAGTGATGTCACGAGCGGGTCCATGCCAGGATCTCTCCCTTGCCAAGCTCGGCCAGATCGCCGCTGTAGCGATGGTAAAGCCCGGTGACGTGTTTCCGCTGAATCGGCAGCCGATACCTGCTGCGAAGCCGTTCGAGGATTATCCGCAGGTGGATGGGCTGATAGGTGCACGCGTAGGCGTAAGTCTCGGGCGGCGTGATCTTGCCCAGGGCCACCACCGATCCCCGTTTGGACCAGAGGCCGGTGTCCGGTCCCGCCGCACCCAGAATGATCACGGTGCCGGCGATCATGCCACGCCCGGTCTGGTTCCCAGCCGTCCGGCCGATGACGAGGAGTCCCCGGCGCATGGCCGTACCCGCCTCCGCGCCGGCAGAGCCCCTCACGATCAGCTCGCCCCCCACCATCCCGCGCTTGTACCCGAGCGGTGCGGCGCCTGCCCGGGGCCCGGCATTGCCATCGATGTCGAGGACGCCGCCGGCCATGGCGAGTCCCGCTTCGCGGCCGACATTGCCTTTGACCACGACTTCGCCTTCCTGGAGGCCTGCACCCAGGCGGTCGGCCAGATCCAGCTCGCCGGTGAACTCGATACGGCCGGAGGACTGGCCTTCGATGTGGAAGAGATCACCCAGCGACACTCTGCCGTCGCGCTCGAGGTATACCGGGCGTCCGGCCATCTCGCTCGGCGAGAGCGTGATCCACGGCTCAGCCAGAACCTCGGACAGATCGGCCCGCTGTTGCAGCCTGGTCTTCAGCTTGGCGACTAGGCCGCTCACGGCGCGGCTCCGTCCATGATCTTCCGCAAGTGGAAGTGGTGCGGGCCGAGCTTACCGCCATAGTTCCCTGCGCTGATTTGTACGACTCCGTCACGGCATGCCGCATCGATGCCGACTCGCATGGCGGAGGCGATCGCCGTCGAGTCGACTCCATTGATCACGATCTCGAGCACGGAGTTGACGCCTTCGGGGAGCGCGGTCTTGGTAATGGCCCGGAGAGTGGGACAGTAGGCCTCGTTGGTGGAGGCGATCATCGACTTGATACGCCGGGAGCCCACCTTGCTTCCGCTCCTCACCACACCGCCAGGGAAGGGAAGAAAGACGCCCGGGTGCGAGGCCATGGCATCGGCCGCTGCTTCCGCCGCCGCCAGCGCCGCGTCCGCGCTTCGGGCCAGAATCAGAAAGTTGCCGCCGGCTACGCCCTTGAGCATCCCGAACTTCTCCTGAACCAGGAACTCTCCCTCCATGACCGGGATTCTCCAGAACCGCTCGCCGGCCACGACCTTGCTGCTCTGGAACCCGTCACCGAAGAACCGCAGCGCGGAGCCGACCCCCACCCGATCCGGCAAACCCGGCAAGCCGTCGTAACAGGCGGTGGTAGGGCAGGTGAGTACGGTCTGCCCGATCCGCTCGATGAGCCGCTTGCCCATATCGTCCTTGCTTGCGGTCATGAAGAGCACGCTCACGCCGGGCCGTCCGTCCGGCGTCTCGCTCGCGGCCAATTCCCGCTCGACTCCCGCTTCGCACTTGCAGCCGATGACCGACGTGGCGAACCCCGTCAGCTTGAGTGCGGCCGCCCGTACCCAGCGAGTGCTGCGTCCCGTGATCACGATGCGGGCCAGCCGCATGGTAAACGCTTCGGCGAAGGTGTCCTCGATGAGGACGTCGCGGATCTTCACGGCGCGGCTTCGGCGTTGTCATTCTGAGCGAAGCGAAGAATCTCTCGGGTCTCGGAGAGATCCTTCACTCCGTTCAGGATGACATCACAGAACAATCGGCTCATCTCTGATTCCCTCTACCGGGTAGTTCTCGAACGAGATCGTAGAGTACGCGTCGAAATGGCGCCTGAGGTCGGATAGCACGGCGTCGTCATAACCGGGTCGGACGTGCAGCCGGCGGCCCGCCGGCGCGCGCCGAAGCTGCCCCTCTTCGACCATGAGCGCTCCGCCTTTGACCACGTACCGTGGCGTGGCGAACATGGCGGCAATGTCGGGGTTTCTAACGTAGACCGTCACGTCCGCGTCCGCTCCCGGGCCGAGATGGCCCTTGTGCGTGAGGCCGAGCAACCTGGCCGGACCCGCCCGGGTGACGATCGCGATCTCGTTGAGCGTGTATTCCCGAGCGAGACCATCGGCCAACGTCGATCCCGCGAGCAGCTTGGGATTGACCTGCTTCAGCATCTGATCCCGGACACTCCGGTCCATCAAAAGCTGTATGAGCTTGGGGTAGGAGAGGAAAGAGCCGCCATTGGGGTGATCGGTGGAGAGCACGACCCGCCAGGGATCTGCACTGAGCAGAAAGAGCTCCAGGCCAATGGCCCACTGCAAGGCGGTGACCGCTGCCTTGTCCTTATATAGAAGGGGAACTATGCCGCACCCCGTCTCCAGCTCGATGTCGATGTTGACCCACTTTCGCCCGCTGCTCTTGTGGAGCAGGTATTCGACGGGGCCATCGGCGGTGACCGTCGTGGCGGGCCCGAACATCACTTGACCGACATCGACGCTCAACTCGGCGTGGCTGTTGACGTATTCGATGAGTGGCCGGGCCCCCGAGCTCCAGCCCGGACCGCCGTAGGCATGGAACTGGAGATGGGTGAAGTGAGCTCGCCGACCGGCCAGCGCCTGCATGGTGCCAAGGGTGACCGCCGCATTGCCGGGGACACCCAGATTATTGCAGTGGATGTGGACCGGGTGGGGCAGCTTCAGCGCATTGGCCGCATCGGCCAGCGTCTCGAGGATCGCCCGGGGGGTGATGCCCGGGCCGGCCAGCACATCGTCCAGACCGTTCAGATTTCGCTGCCCTGATTTCCAGGCCTCGATCCCTCCGGGGTTCACGATCTTGATGGCGTATCCGCCGGTCGATCCGAGAAGCCAGGCCGCATAGTCCCGGGCGCGCTCCCGTTCGCCGGCCGCCACCTGGCGCAGCAGGTACTCATCATTCCCCATCAGCACGAAAAAACCGCCGTCGACACACGGGGTGTCATCCAGCTCGGCGTGGCTGTGGCGGGCCATCACCGGAGCAACGGCAGCCTCGAAGACGGTGGTGTAGCCCAGTCCCGCGTACCGGTAACCGGTCGTGAAGGTCGTGGGGACGGTGCCGCCGGTTCCCGATCGGGGCGGGTCAGTGCTCTCGTCCAGACTGGGCGCCGATGCCGGGTCCACCGCATGCTCCTCCGGCAGCAGACGACGGGCATGATTGCAGCTCGAGCTAGCCAGGTGAGAGTGGATATCCACCCCTCCTGGCATCACGACCATTCCTCTCACGTCGAGCCTCGGGGCACCGTCGGGCAGAGCCTGGACGATGCGGCCGTCCTCGATGCAGACATCTCGAACCTCGCCATCGACACCGTTGGCGGGGTCGTAAACGGTCCCGCCGGTGATTCGGAGCTGAGCCCTGGCACTCATGAGCGGCTCTGTCCCAGCCCCGCTTGGACTGCGCCGATAAGCGCCCGGAGGACCTCGGCGGCGGAGCGCTGGCCGGGGAGCGGCGGACGAAGCTGAAGCGGTACCTCATCCACCCGGTATGCCGTTCCCGCTTCATGGATGCCGGCGACTCCCGTGTCGATAGTCACTCGAGGTGCGAACGGCGCCTGGCTTGCCCGGGGGCCGATGGCCACCGTGCTCATCCGGGCCAGCGTGGCGGACTGGGATCCGTCGAGCGCGGGCGAGCCCACGATCAGTGCCGCCCGGAACCGGTCGGAACCAAGACGCTCCAGCCCGCGCTCTGCGGGATCGTAATGCGGGTGCCCCCGAGAGTAGTCCACCGAGAACGGATACCCCGTTTGCCAGGTCAGGACTGTCTCAGCCCCGACGCGATTGCCACCGGCGCGTAGGCTGATCAGCGCTGCCCGAGTTGGCCCGTTGAGGGCCTGAGTCAGCGCGATCAGGGCCTCGATCCTGAGGGGATTGCGGGGCTGGTCGCCTGGCTCGGCGTCATGCACCAACACGGCGTAACGGGCCTTCGCCAGACGACCCGCAATCGCGATCGCCTGGGTCAACCCTGGCGATGTCTGCTCCCGGGTATACCCCTGCACCGATGCGCGCATCAGCGAGAGCGCCGTGATCTCTTCGCTGGGATCGAGCGTCAACGTCAGATCAACTCCCTTCGGCGATGAATCCGAGCCCACGCCGACGCCTATCAAGGTCCGGCCTCTGCGTCCTTCGGGCACGTGCGTACCGGCGGGGTCTACATACCGTGCCATGAAGCGGGGGTAGCGTGGGGCCGGGTCCAAGCCCCAGAAGAGGAGAACGTCGGCACGGTTCCTTACTTCCCCCAGCGTGGCCCCGGCCCTTCCGCGCTGCTGCACTGCCAACAGTCCCCCGGCGGCCGTGGGCGATGTGGCAGAGTCCACGGTGGCAGCTAGCAAATCCGCCAGCGCCACGGCCTGCCGCTGAGCCTGCGATGTGAGGTCGGGGCCGATGTAGACCAGGATCCGCCCCCGTGCCTCGAGGAGCAGTTCCGCCGCCCCGGCCACTGCCTGGTCCAGCGAGGCCGGCCGGCCGGATCTCTGGATCTCCAAAGGAATCGACCCGTCGCCAAACCAGGCACGGCCAACGGGGCAGGTGGGGGTCACCTCGGTGATGCGCCCTTCGCTCACGGTGACGGAGATGTCATCACACCCGCAGCCGCAGCCCAGGCAAGTCACGTGTTCCACCCTGCTCGTGCCGCTCATGCGGCCCGCCTCGCGCCAGCCCTGACCCGCCGGTATACGCCTCGCGCTTGCCGAACCAGCCGGCGGAGGCAAGTGGCTTGATCGGAGCCGCGCGCGAACACGGTGCAAATGGGGCGGCCGTACGGAATGCGCTCCCCGGAATGAGGTACATCGCCGAACGACTGCCGGCCGACCCATGCCTCGGTATTGCTGAGAGTCACATCGCGCCTGGCGAACACGATCGCCTTCCCCTCGATCCCGGAGCGCACCTCGAGCTCGGACGGCAATGTCCCAGAGCAGGCTTGAACGTGCAGCTCGAACATCGAGGGGCCTTGGCCCCGCTCCAGCAGCTCCATGGACGCCGAGTAGCGTGGGTTCACCTCGATGGGGTAGGGCACACCCTTCCGCGCGATGAAGTCGATGCCGTTCAGTCCCACGAGCCCAAACTCGCGAGTGACGTCGCCCGCCAGCGCCGCTGCGGTCTCCAGTATCTCTCCCTGGCGAGGGAATACCGGCGTGGTCCGGCTGCCGATGAGACTGCCGCAGTATCGGAAGCCCTGAGCCCCGAAGCGCGAATCACCGACGAGTTGGCGTGACAGTCCGAGTACCACTGCGTCCTGACCATTGGCGGCGAAAATGACCGAGCCCGGAATGCCGGCGATCCGCTCCTGGAGATAGCTGCCTCTGGGAACCGGGCGTGCGGGGCGCCACCGCTCGATTCTGTGGCCCCCGCCCGATCTGCGGGGCTTCAGCAGCCATGTCGCCACCCCCGACTGGGTGGCCGGCGTAGCCCGGGTTGCCGGGGTGGCGAAGCCTCGCCTTCGAAGCAACGCCGACAGTGCAATCGGATTGCGCACCCGGGTGAGTACTGCCGGCGAATTGCCGAGCAGACGTCGCCCGTGCGCGAGTCGCTCGACCGCCCTCGGATGATTTTCCAGGTTCGAGGTATAGGCCACCAGCCCGGCGGGGACCCGTTCCCCGACTATTGCCGCAGCGAGTGGATCGAACCGGGTGCCTGGCGCCGCGCCCAGGGTGATCACATCAGCGACAGCCCGCAGATCGAGATCCCCGAAAGCGTCAACCGCTGTCACCTTGTAACCCGCGTGCGCGGCGGAGACCGCGATGGCCCGGGTGGTCACCCCTGCGATGAGGACATGTCTGGGATTCGTCTCAATCATTCAGTGGGATTCCCAGCCGCAGTCGTGCTGCCGCAGGTGAGATGAAGACGAGGTGATCCAGTACCGTGCCTTTGGCCTCTCGGACTCTGAGCCGGTCGACCAGCTCGCGCTCCCGTCCGCCGGCCAGACCATCGGCGAGCAGTGCGGCGCCCTGGGCCCCCTGCTTTGCTGTGGCGGCAAATCCGGTCAGCAGCCTCACGGCTCCGAGATCGCGCAGGTCGGTAGAGAGCCACTCCAGAATCTCCGGCTCGGCTGCCTTGCGCCCGGAGAGCAGAATCTCGTCCGCGGAGGGCGCGGAGCACCGGAGCTGACGCACTGCCTTTGCGGCGCCTTCAACGTACGCCCGCAACGCGACCGATCTCTTGCCGGGGTCTTGTTCGCTCAGCGAGCTCGCCCCTCCCTGGAACAGTGCGGCTTTGGATATCGTCCCGGCCAGGAAGGCGACCTCCCCGTCCAGGGCTCCTGCGGCGCGCCATCCAATCGGACCGCTAGTGCCTCCGATACCATCCACCACCTGACCGCGCTCGACTGCCACCCCTGCGGTAAACGCTCCCCCAAGCTCCAGGAGAATGAACGACGCCTGTGCCGGTGTGCGCTCCCGCCGGGCGCAATGATCGTGAATACCGAGCACGACTGCGCACAGCTTGTCCGCGGTTCCCATATCGACGCGGTTCAGCTTGCGATGGTCGGGGACGGTATCCAGATGGATGACTCCGGGCGTGTAGATCACGGGAAGGCCCGATGCGGCAAGCCGGCGGGCGAAGCTCCGGAGTCCGCCCAATCCGCCGGTTTCATCGGGAGCCGCAAGGAACGCGAGCCGGAGATCGGCGTCGCTGGTCCCGGCCGCCCGTTGCAGTGGAAGGCCGTATCCCGAGGGCCCGGCGATGAGGTCAGGGATTCCCGATCCGGTGAGCAGTTCAATAAAGCTGTCGGGATTCGCCAGGGCCTCCTCGGTGGGCCAGCTTCGATCGAGATAGAGCCGGCCATCGGCGATCCCGCAGATGTCTGTGCTGACCGTGCCCGGGTCGATGCCGACGACTCGGGTCATGACTACGGCTTCTTCGCGACCAGCTCTCGAGCGATGTCGGCGATGGTCTCGGCATCGAGCACCAGATCGTTTCGCTCGAAGAGCTTGACGACACACGCCTTGTGCAGCTTGGTCTTGAAATTCCCCACCCCGAAAGCGCCGAACACGACCACCCCGTTCTTCTTCGTGCCCGCATCGTTGACGTCAATGCCTTCGATGCCGAGGGGCGGCACCGCGTTCAGGTCAACCGCAATCTTGAGGGTCTTCACTCCAGTCCAGGCGGGCTTGGGGACCATCTGCACCCCGGCAGGGCCGGAGTTGAGCAGGACCTCTATCCCCTGGCACAGCTCGGGTAGCCGGGATGGATCGTTGAGGGTGACGGCTTCCACGTGCACGTCGAAACGGGCGCTGATGAACTGCCGAGCCTTATCCCCTTGCTCCGGCTTGCGAGACGTGATGGTGACCTGCGCCCCGCCCTTGGCCAGGAGTCCCGCTGCTCGCTGCCCCACCGGTCCGGTTCCCGCGAGAATCAGAACCTTCTTCCCTTTCATATCTCCGAGCGTTTGCTCGATCTTCACCACCGCGGCAACCGCGGTGGTGTTGGAGCCGTTCGAGTCCAGCATGATGGAGACGGAGAGCGGCGGGAAGAGCGCGTCCTGTGCCATCGCCAGGAGCTGCTCGCCCGCGGTCATGTTGTTCCCGCCGATCCAGACGGCCGTGTTGTGCAGATCCTTCGGACCCCGGGTAAAAATGCAGCCGTGAATCAGATCGCGAACGTCGCCCTCGGTTACCCCTCCGTAACTCATCACGACATCGGCGGCGGCGTCGTAGGCCACGACCTGGTCGAACACGCTCGGTAGCCTCGAGCTATCGAGCTGAAGCAGCAGCTTGCGCATCGGCGGAGCCATTTCTCGTAACGTGATCTGTAAAAGACGAGGGGCGCCCCAACCACGGGCCGCCCCTCGTCAACTCTCGGAAAAGCGGGACTGTACGATCAGCCCTCGGCGCCGCTCGCGAACGGATGGCGCGCGCTCTTGTACTTCTGGAGCACCTCGTCGACCGTGGGCTTACCCTGGAGCGCCCGGGCGATCGACTCCTTGGTGGCCTGATAGTTGTAGTCGAAGATCTTCTTGTCGTTCTCCGCCTGCCAGTGGATGAACACACCCACCAGGACGCAGAGATCGTTGGCCTTGCTCTTGTCGATCACGCCGCTCGCGACGCTGTCTACCACCGCACGCGCAACGGCCGCCTGAGCGGGGCCGAACATCTGCACCGCCTGCTTGGCGCCTTTGATGGTGACCTTATTGAACATCACGGTGTCAGGCTTGGCCGGCAGGTTCGGAGTCACGACGGCAAGCAGATGATTAAAGCCATCCGTGTTGGTCGAGAGCGCGTTGACGAAAGCCGCGCCCACGGGTCCGCTCTTGGAGCCAATGATCAGGTCGATATGGGCAACTTCATTGCCTTCCCCAACTAGCGATTCACCAATGTAGAATTCCCCGGCCATAGCTGCCTCCATGTCCATTTTGTTAAAGAAGGAGAGAATCTGCCGCCACATGGTTAGCTCGACGTCGGCGAAGGGTGAGCTCGGACCAGGAGCAGCGTGAACCCAGGGACAGGCGGCCACGCGGTCCCGCTAGGCGGGTAGCTCGACGCGCTTAAGTGCTTTGCCCCACGTAGAGAGCCCTAGTATGGAACCCCTGTGAATGGGTGTCAAGTCGAGTCAACAGCAGCGTTGCGACGCCGTTTGCGGCTGATCCGCAGCTCCTTGGCCGCTCTTCTTGATCACGAAAGGATTCGGTGGTTATTCGGGGACGCATGTTTCTAACGATTTCTCCGCAGGCGAAAACCGACGGACGCAGCAAGTGGGTAAGGTCCACCTAGAGGAGCCGACAGCGCCGGACAATCTGGCCACCCGGCGGACAATCTGGCCGCCGTCTCACCCAGCCTCCCGAATTCCTGACGGCGGCGATCCTTTCGGTTCTGCACCTTGTGCTCTGGGTCACCGCCGCACGACAACGGCGCAGGGCATTGTGCTTGGAGGTACCTCATGTCGTTCCATCGCTGCGGCCCGCGCCGCTCTCTCTGGATCCTCGCGCTAGCTCTCACGGCCACGGCGCCGCGGCTTCACGCGCAGTACTTCGGTCGGAACAAGGTCCAGTACGAGAAGTTGGACTGGCAGGTCCTCAAAACCCAACACTTCGACATCTACTTTTACTCGGATGAGCAGGCCGCGGCCAAGGACGCGTCGCGCCTCGCCGAGCGATGGATCACTCGGCACTCGGCCATGTTCAAGCACGAGTTATCCGGTCGGCAGCCGCTCATCCTGTACGCCAGTCCCACGGAATTCCAGCAGACCAATGCCATCGAAGGCGATCTTGGCGAGGGAACCGGGGGCGTGACCGAAGCCCTTCGGCGTCGGATCGTGCTGCCGATCGGTGGGACTCTGGGGGATCTGGACCACGTGATCGGCCACGAGCTGACCCACGCGTTCCAGTATGACATTACCGGCCGTAGCGGTAGCCTCGGAGGGCTGCCGGCTGCTACCGCGCTCCCGCTGTGGTTCATCGAGGGTATGGCCGAATACTGCTCGCTGGGTCCGAACCACGCACCCACGGCGATGTGGATGCGGGGAGCAATCCAGGACACGGCCAAAGACTCACTCCCGACCTTCAGGCAATTGGACAATCCGCGGTACTTCCCCTACCGGTACGGCCACGCGCTCCTGGCCTACGTGGCGGGACACTGGGGGGACCAGGCGATTGGGCAGCTACTGCGCACGGCCGCACGGCGGCGGTCTATGGAGCCGGCGATCAAGGAAGTGCTGGGCATCAGTCCCGACCAGCTGGTGGCCCGCTGGCATGCCGAGCTCCATGCCACCTACGATCCCCTGCTCGGCCAGACTCGTCCACCGGAGACGTTCGGTCCCCGGATCGTCGGCGCGCGTCACGGCACCCGCTACAATGTGTCGCCGTCGCTCAGCCCGGATGGGACGCAGATGATGTTCCTGTCCGACCGGGACCTGTTTTCCATCGATCTTTTCCTCGCGGACGCGAGGACGGGAAAGATCGAGCGCCAGGTGACCAAGACGGCGGTTGACGCTCACCTCCAGAGCCTGGAGTTCATCGAGTCGGCGGGTAGCTGGGCCCCGGACAGCAAGCAGTTTGTCTTTGCGGCGATCAGTAATGGACGGCCGATCCTGGTTCTCTACGACGTGAAGCGGGGTAAGCGGACTCGCGAGATCCGGCTGCCCAAGCTCGGTCAAGTCCTCAATCCGAGCTGGTCGCCGGACGGCCGCTCTATCGCTTTCTCAGGGCTCGTCGGCGGCCTGACGGAGCTCTTTATCTACGACCTGCAGTCCGGTCAACTGCGACGAGTCACCGACGACCAGTTCGCCGATCTGCAGCCGGTCTGGTCGCCCGATGGCAGCACCATCGCCTTCGCCACTGACCGGTTCAGCACCGACCTCGCCACCCTGCAGACCGGCCCGTACTCCCTGGCCCTGATTGACGTGGCGACTGGTGTCGTTCGCCCAGTCGCAGGCTCGCACGGTGGTCGTGAGCTCAACCCCCAATGGTCTCCTGACGGGGCCAGTCTCTACTTCCTGTCCGACCCCGACGGGATCACCAACGTTTATCGGGTAGACCTCGCGAGCGGGCGGCGCTCCCGGGTAACGGATCTGTTCACCGGCGTCAGCGGCATCACCGAGACGAGTCCCGCGCTCACCGTGGCGGAGCGCTCCGGCCGCTTGATGTACAGTGTATTTCGGGCTAATGGCTACGAGCTCTACGCCATCGATGCCCCGGCCTCAGTGGCCTCGGAGGCGGTTGCGTATCGCGCATACGGGTCGGATACGGTAGCAGCCGTGGCGGCAGAGCTCCCGCCCCTCACCCGCACCGGGGAGGTTCTTCTGCCCCTCCTCCATAATCCGCTGCTCGGGCTCCCGGCGGACTCCGAGTTCCCGGTGCAGCGATATCGGGCGGCTCTAGGGCTGACGTACGTGGGCCGCCCGTCGCTCGCACTCGGAAGCAGCCAGTTCGGCACCTACGTTGGAGGCGGCGCATCGCTCTACTTCAGCGATATCCTGGGGAATCACAACCTGGTGACCGGTCTTGACGTGCAGGGCAGTCTGAAGGACGTGAATGCCCTGGTTGCGTATCAGAACCTAGCCCACCGGCTCAACTGGGGGGTGTCTGCCGATCAGACCCCCTACCTGATCGGGGCCTTTGCGGAAGGAACCGCTGATGTGAATGGTGAGCCGGCCCTGGTCGATCAACAGCTGATTCAGCGCCAGATCAACCGGGATTTCTATGGTCAAGTGGCCTACCCATTCAGCCAGGTCCAGCGGGTCGAATTGCAGGCGGGTGTTACCAACATCTCCTTCAACAACCAGCTCCGCACCACGGCGGTGTCGTTAATCACTGGTGATGTATTGGCGGACGACCAGGTCGATCTTCCCGCCGGTAAAGCGCTTACCCTGGGCTCGGCCAGTGCGGCTCTGGTCTTCGACAACTCCTTCTTCGGCGCGACCGCCCCGATCCTGGGACAACGTTACCGCTTCGAGGTGTCTCCGACGATTGGCTCGCTGAACTTCGTCGGCGTGCTCGGAGATTACCGCAAGTACTTCATGCCGGTCCGCCCGTTCACCTTGGCCACTCGACTGCTGCATTACGGCCGCTACGGAAGCGGTGGAGAAGACACCAGGCTGCAGCCGCTCTTTCTCGGGTACCCCGGTCTGGTTCGAGGATACAACTACGGATCGTTCGATGCCTCCGAGTGCAAGCCACCGCCGAACGATCCGAATGCATGCCCCGTCTTCGATCAATTGCTGGGAAGCCGGATAGTCGTGGCTAACGCCGAACTTCGTTTCCCTCTGCTCGGCGCCCTTGGCATCGGGTCGGGCTACTACGGAGCCTTCCCCCTCGAGCTTGCCATATTCGGAGATGGTGGACTGGCCTGGGACACCCAACACAATCCCTCGGTATTCGGCTCGGGGAGCCGCGATCCGGTCTTCAGCGCGGGCGCCGGCCTCAGGATCAACCTGCTCGGATTCGCCGTCGCGGAAGTGGACCTGGTGCGGCCATTCGACCGCCCCGGTAAGGGGTGGGTCTGGCAGTTCGAGCTGCAGCCCGGGTTCTAGGGCGGTAAGGCGGTTCCGATGTTTTACAAAGTAGGTCCCTCGCTACGCTCGGGATGAGGAGTCCTTTTCTCTAGCGCCGTACCGCCCTACCGCCTTCCCGCCTTACCGCCTTCCTTTACATATGCACCCTTCCCGCGACCACCATCTTCCCCCGGATCCGGACGCATACCGTCACGCTCCGCACCCCAAGGGGCGCATCATCGTCATCGCTCCCACACGCGCTGCCTGCGAGACCATCGAGTTGGCGCTCGGCATTCACGTGGACACGCTGCTCGAGCGGGAACATGGCGCCGAGCTGCGCGAGTGGGCGGCAACAGGCAAAGGCTTCGGCATTGTAGCGGGAACCGGCACCGGCAAAACCCTGGGTATCCGTCCGATAGCGGAGTCGATCCTGCGGGAGCCACTCTCGGTTGGGGTGGTCAATCGCGAGCGCGAGGCAACACCGGAGACACCGAGCTGGAACGTGGTCATCGTGACCACAGGGATCGCCCGGCGATGGTTTCAGGACGATCTGATCACCGGCCGTGACACCATCATCGTGGACGAGATCCACCAGACGTCGGCTGAGCTGGAGCTGTGTCTCGCCTTGGGCAAGCGGGCCGGTAGCCGCTTTATCTGGCTGAGCGCGACGGTCGATCCCACCTTCTACCATCAATACCTGAACAGCTCCGAGGTGCTGGTCACCCAGGCCTTCGACCCCAACCTCAAGGCCAAGGTCGAGGTTCTGTCCCAGCAGCCCGAGGAATTCCTCAACGAGCGCTACATCCGCAAGCTGATGAAGGAGAAGCGCGGGGTGGCGGTGTTCGTGCCGACCCGAGCGGAGGTCGAGAAGCTGGCGGTCACGCTGGGCGAGCAGTGGCCCCGTCTGACCACGGCTTTCTATCATGGTGGAGAGCCGATCCGGGTCATTCGTCCCTTCCTCGAAGGCGAAGTCGAACGCCCGTTCCTGCTCGCGATGACTGCAGCCGGCCAGTCGGCGCTCAACGTCCGGGGTCTCGACACCGTGGTCATCTACGATGCCCGCTATGGCAACGTGGTGGAACGGGGCCGGAACGTGCTCCATCGACTGTATCTCGGAGCCAACGAGATCCTGCAAATGGCAGGTCGGGTGCACGGCCGGGTGCCGAATGGCGAGGTGTCGATCCTGAGCGATCGGGACCTGGTCTTCACCGCGCTCCGGCCGACGCCGCCGGAGTTTCAGCTCGCCGGAGATGCCGAACGAGTGGCGATTACCTGTGCCGCACTCGGGGTGGATGCGCGGGACCTCGAGCTGCCGGTTCCGCTCGACCGCACGGCCTATGGCCGCGTCGTGGAGCTGCTCACCAGCCGTGGATTGGTAGAGAACGGCCGGCTGACCAGCTACGGGCGCGAGGTCGAGGCATTGCCGGTGGACCGCGCCTGGGGCGAGCTGCTGGTCCACGCCGACGAGGCGCTCATCCCCATGGCGGCGGTCTGCTCCAACATCGATTCGCTGCACCGGATGACGCGGGAAGAGCGAGACCTTCACGGTGTGATCGTCAATGGCAGTGATCACCTCACGGCGTACAACCTGTTTGCCGAAGCGGTGAACCAGCATGGCTACGTGGGCCAGGTCTATGGGCTCCCGCGCCATCTGTTCGAAGAGGAGCTCGAGGAGTGGGCTGAACGCCGTGGCGTTCTGATGAAAGCCATCGAAGACACCGCCCTCGGGTTGGCGTCGGTGTATCGCTCGCTGGAGCTGCCGCTGCCGAAGCAACTTCCCTACGCTTCCAAGGACATCCGAGGCCGCTGGGCCGACCTGGTTGCCCGGATCATGCCGTTCGACCTGGTAATCGACGGGCACACGGCCGATGGCCACGAGGCCCGGGTTTCGAAGACCTCGGTGGCGGGAAGCTGGGGCGCAGTCGCGGGAAACCTGCGTTTCTTTGCCGATCGGTTCGGGACGGCTCGTGCCGGGATCGAGGGCACCACAATCTCTTATGACCTCGTTCGCCGCTACGCGGCGCTGGGGCCGCCCAAGGTCGTACTCGGCGCCCCGCGCAAGCATCAGCGCCTCATGATCGAGCGGCGGCTCAGCTACTTCGGCTTCGACCTGGATACCGAGTTTGAGCCGATCGAAGGCGAGATCCCGCGCGAGCTGCAACCGGCCGCGCGAGACGTGCTTACCCAGGCACTGATGGAAGGTGAGACCACCCATCCGGATCAGCATCGCTTGCGGCGGGTGATCGGGGAGCTCGACGAGCTTTGGCGGCGATCCGGGGGAACCCTGAGCTCGCTGTCCCCCGAGGAGATCAGGATCCGAATCCGCGAGCAGTTGGGGAGGGTCGCTAGCTGGGAGGAGTTCCTGCGGACCCGGATTGTTCTCGAGCCGTCACAGCTCGTGGACGGGGAGACCCGGAAGAACCTCGACGCCCTCCCCGGGCGCTTGCACATCCGGGGCGATGCAGTGCCACTGGACTATGAGGTCGAAGGCAACCTCGGGGTGGCGCGCGTGCGACTACGGGAAGGTCAAGCCAAACGGCTCCGGCCGGAGGAGCTTCCCCGGCTCGACCGTCCCCTCCGATTTGCGGTACAGCGGGGACACCATCCCCCCATCCTGGCCGACAGCATTCCTGTCCTGCAAACGCTGCTCCAACGCGCACCCAGGGAGTCGGCCGAAGGCCACGACGGGGGCCGAGTCGGGGGCCGAAGGGGCAAGCGCCGTCACGGAAAGACGAACCGGGGGAGCGGCCGGCCGCCCGGCCGATCGCGACGCTAGCTCCGCAACGCTCCATTGTGCACCCTGATCGCGGGTGCACGTCTTGAATACAGAACGGCGTTGTTCACCGGCCGGAAACCCCTGGGCCTACCACCGCGTATCTTCAACATATGCCAGATACCCTGCCTCTCCATTCGATGCCGGCTGTTTTCTCGCCATTGGCCAAGGCCCTCCTCGACGGCTTCAGTGAGGGGGTCGTGGTGTTCGATGTGGACGGGCGTCTGTTATACGCCAATCACCCGGCCAAGGAGGCACTGGCCGGGATGGATTTATCGGAAGGGGCACCGGACCTGCAACCCCGGCTGGCGGCACTGGGCGGCCGGCTGAGCCCTCTTCGGGTCGCGGGGCTCGAGTTGGGCGAAGCCATGTTTATCCCGGGTATTGCCGGACCCACCACGTTGGCGGCCAGGGAGAAAGAGGCTATCGTCAAGACGCTGGATTCGAACAATTGGAAGCTCGCTGAGACCGCTCGGTCGCTCGGTATCAGCCGGACCACCCTCTGGCGCCGGCTGAAGGCGTACGGGCTCCATCGCGACGGCCGGAGCAAATGGGCGCAAACCTCATAATCGCCAGCGTAACCCTCCTTCTTCAGTCCTCCCCAGCCGATACCACCACCAAGCCCAGCCCCACTCTCCAGCACAGCGACACGGTCATCGCCAGGCCTACCCCCGGGCTGGCCTACGAGCGCCTCTCGGATCTTCTCCAGTACAATCGGGTTCAGGGACTGTCGCTCGGGCTCGGGTATCGCCTGCCGGTGCCCGGACTCGGTCTTACCGCTATCTACGGAACCGTCAGGTACGGGTTCAGCGATGAAAGGGTCACCGGACGGCTCAGCCTGGTGCGTGACTCGCGGGAGGCTCGGCTGGCGATCAGTGGCTATCACGACGTCGCCGACCTGGACCCGTTCTCACCGGGCCGGAGCTTCACCAATACCTTTAACAGCCTTGTCGCCGGGCACGATAACGGTGATTACGCCCTCTCGGACGGCGGCGCAGGGACGGTCGAAGTGTCGATCGCGCGGGCACTGGATCTCAATGTGACTGCACGGGTCGAGCACCAGTACAGCACAGCGCGGGCAGCCCACTCGGCGATCAACGACTTCTTCGGCGGCAGCGGCCTGTTCCCCCCCAACCCCTCAATAAAGGAAGGGGTGTTCGGCGGGGTTGTGGCCCGGCTCAGGGGAGTTCGCCGGGCGCGCTGGAACCTCGTTCTGGACGTTCTGGGTGGCGCGGGTCAGACTACCGCTCGCCTGTACGGGGACGCCCGCCGCAGTTTCGGCTGGCGTCAGCAGATCACGGTCAAGATCAAGGCCGGTGCGGGGACGGAGCCCGCCCTGCCGCAGACCCTCTTCCGCCTCGGCGGGCTCCATACGGTTCGGGGGTTCGAGTACGGCACTGTCCGGACGCCGGCTTTCTGGGCAGCTCAGCTGGATCTTGCTCCGGTCGGAGGGCGCTTTCGCCCTGTGCTCTTCATCGATGCGGGGCAGGGCGGCCGTATTGGTGATCTGTTCTCCAGCACGGCGTTAGTGGGTGGGGGCGTAGGGCTATCGCTATTTCACGGACTCGTCCGGCTTGATTTCAGCCGTCCCATCTCGCCGGATGTAGGGGGGAAGGTGCGGTTCGACCTCGTCTTCCAGGGGGTGCGGTGAAGCGAAGCCTGACGGCGTTGGCCATCGTGCTGGTCGGCTTGCCCGGGTGCAATCGGGCGCCCGCCTCCCGCGGTGGCGCTGGACAGATCGACGTGGCCTGGACGGGAAGCGAGCGAGGAAGGCTCTCCGGCAGGGCGACGGCCGAGTGGTGCTCCATCCTCCGGCTGCTCGAGATTCGCGCCATCCGGGGAGACACCGGGATCGCACTGGCGATCTACCCTGCCGATACCGTTACCCCGGGGAAATACCGGATCATCGATCCTGCCAGGGCGGAGTCGCTACCGCCGGCTGCCGGCATCGCCCTGCGATGGGCCACTCAGGTTGCCGTCAAAGGCTTTCAGGGGGAGAGCGGATCGGTAGTTCTCAATCGGTCCAGCTCGGGC
>JAXDMF010000302.1:0-6492 GCA_034666205.1 Gemmatimonadales bacterium | reverse complement strand
TGGCCGCGGATAAAATTTTCATCCGTGTTATCCGCGGCTGCTTTTAAGGAACTCGACATGCAATTCGTCTCCTGTCTTCCGCTGCTCGTGCTCGCCCTACCTCTCTCTGCCCAGCAGGTGGTTCCGTCGCCGACCCCCGGCAGTGATACAGTCGCGGCGCACGGAGACGAGTCGCCGTTCCGGCGTCTCGAGCTGCCCACGCCAGGCACCATTCGGACCGGCGCCGGTACGCCGGGGCCGGATTACTGGCAGCAGCGGGTGGATTACGTGATCCGGGCGTCACTCGATACCGTCGCCCAGCGGGTGACCGGTGAAGAGCGAATCACCTATACCAATCACTCACCCGACACGCTTCGCTACCTGTGGCTCCAGCTGGATCAGAATCTGTTCAACAGCGCCAGCCGGGGATACCGGATGTTCGGCCAGGATTCCCGGCTCAGCACTGGGGCCGTGGAGGGCGGGTTCACCCTGTTGAAGGTGGCGGAGCCGGGCACCACAGCGGCCGGTGGCCGGCCCGCTCGACACGGCGGACCGCTCCACTACCTCGTGAACGGAACGGTGATGAAGGTGAATCTCGCGCGCCCGCTCCCTCCCGGTGGCCGGCAGGCGCTGGAGATTGGCTGGTCGTTTCCCTTTGGTCCCAACAGCAACCGGATGGGGATCGAGCTGATCGACGGCAGCTACGTGTACGAGGTGGCCCAGTGGTATCCCCGGCTCGCCGTGTACGACGATGTGCGGGGCTGGAATACCGAGCAGTACCTGGGTCAGGGCGAGTTCTACCTGGACTACGGCAGCTTCGACGTGAGCCTTACGGTGCCGGCCAACATGCTGGTTGCCGCCACGGGCACGCTCCAGAACCCGGCCCTGGTATTGACCGCGGCCCAGCGCGCCCGGTTGGCCCGGGCACGGGCCAGTGATTCCACGGTGGTGATCCGGGGGAAGGACGAGATTGGCGATCCCGCTTCCCGGCCGCTGTCTCGCTCGGGCACTTTCACCTGGCGCTTCAGCGCGGACAGCGTGCGCGACTTTGCGTGGGCCGCCGCCCGCCACTTCGTGTGGGACGCAGCCCGGGCCAATGGTGGCAAGACCCTCGCGATGAGCTTCTATCCGCCGTCGGCAGAGCCGATCTGGAACGAATCCACCCAATACGTGCGGTTCGCGGTGGAGAACTACTCGTCGTGGTACACCTACCCCTACCCCGTGGCCATCAACGTGAACGGCATCGAGGGCGGAATGGAGTACCCGATGATCGTGTTCTGCCACAATCGGACCGATCCGAAGGCGCTCTTCAGCGTCACCGACCACGAGATCGGGCACACCTGGTTTCCCATGATCGTAGGGAGCAACGAGCGGCTCTATGCCTGGATGGACGAAGGCTTCAACACCTTCATGAACCACTACAGCTGGGAGAAGAAGTATCCCGGAGACTACAATCGGCGGGGTGATCCCGGACTGTACATCTCCTTTGCGCTATCCGGGAAGGAAGAGCCGATCATGACGCCAGCCGACCGGATCAGAGGCAGCCTGAGCACGACGGCCTACACCAAGCCTGGACTGGGGCTCGTTCTACTCCGCGACCACCTCATCGGGCCGGAGCGCTTTGACCCCGCCTTCCGCGAATACATCCGGCGGTGGGCCTATAAGCATCCTACCCCCGCCGACTTCTTCCGCAGCGTGGAAGACGGCGTCGGCGAGGACCTGAGCTGGTTCTGGCGCTCCTGGTTCTACACCACCGAGCGGCTGGACCAGGCAGTCGATTCGGTGACCGCGTCGGATTCGGCCGGGGTGGTTGCCTCCCGGGTGTACCTCCGAAGCGCCACCCCGATGCCGATGCCGGTGGAGCTCGACCTCAGAATGAACGACGGGACCACTCAGCACCTGAGTCTTCCCGTGGAAGTGTGGGAGGGAGGACCTCAGTATACTGCCGTGGTACCGGGCCCCAAGACGGTGGTCGGGGTGACGGTGGATCCGAAGAAGCTGTATCCGGATGTGCGGCGGGAGAACAACCGGTGGGATGCGCCGAAGCCCGCTACCGGTGCGACGTCCGGCAACCCCTAGAGTAGATCCCTCGCTGCGCTGGGGATGAAGACGTAATAACCGGAGCAGAGCTCTGGTTATTCCGTCTTCAATTGCCAGAGCCCGCTCAGCATATCGCTCGCGTAGAGGAAGCCGTTGGCCAGCTGCACTCCCCAGGTGAAGGTGTTCCCGCTCCCGCCCGGCCTGAGGCGAGACAGTAGCCGGCCGGAGAGATTGCCGGACAGCGTGCCCGAGACATCCAGCGCCACGACCCCCGCATTGTAGTACGCGGCGTAGAGTATCTGCCGCTCCTCGTCCATCCAGAAGTTATGGGTCCCCGCACCGGCCAGGTGGAAGAACCCTACCTCGTGGGGGTTGGTCAGGTCGGACACGTCCACCACGTGAATGTCTCCGCTGGATTGGGAGCCAATGACGCCCGACCCCTCCTGGCCGATGAACAGATAGCGGTTCTCACCCGTGACCGGGTTGTGGAACCACCAGCCGTTGTGGACCGAAGGACCTCCATCCACACCATTCGCGGCCGTGACCAGGCGGCTCACCTCGACCGGTGCCGCCGGGGATCCGCCCCTGATACCGTTCCCGACGTCGTAAATGATGACGCCGGTGTTCCAGGCGAAGACGAACACCAGTCCATCGCGCACATAGGTGTCATGAATGCCGTAATTCTGGGGCACGGGCACGGTTGCCAGAAGTGCGATGTTGGACGGGTCGGTCAGGTTGTAGATGAGCAGCGCAGGCTCGACATCACTGGGATTCCGTGCCGCGAAGGCGTAGCGGCCGCCGTTGATGTCGGCGAGCGTGGCCGTGTGAAGCCCGCCGGCAGCAAGCGCACGGTCCAGAAAGACCGGATGAGCCGGATCGGCCAACGAGTAGACGTACAGCCCCCCGGCTGGGTCGTACTCGGCGCTGAAGATCAGGAGCTGGCCGTCTTCGCTTACCTGTACGTCACTGACGGTGCTTATGTCGGAGGTCTTGACCGAGTCGATGAGACTGGGCGCTCCGGACGCGCTCAGCGACCAGACCTTGAGCACGTCGCCGACCTGGCTGATTCGGGGGAAGGCTCCCCAGGTGCCCGTATACGCGTAGCTCCCATGCACCCAGAGGTCGGAAGTGTAGCGTTCCGGGACGTTGTTGCCTCCACCCACTACCGTCAGCTTGACGGGTGGAGGCGGGGGCGTGGTCGTGGCGGAAGCAGTGAACACCACCGGGGACCCGTCCAGCCCACCCACGCTGGCCTGGGCTCGCTGTTCGCCCTCCCCTGGTCCCAGGGTGAACTCGGCAGCTGCGACGCCATCGGGCCCGGTACGAGAGGTGACAGGAGACACGGTGCCACCCCCATCGAGCACCGACCACGATACGTCCACGCCTGCCGCGTCGTTCCCTGCCGCATCGCTCGCCCGTACCCGCAATGAGTCCGGGAGGGGGCTGCTGACCGGTGCGCTTTGCCCGGTTCCCCCAAACGACGCGAGCAGAGCTGGAATCAACGGCTGCAGCTTGGCTGTGTCCTGGCCGCACGCTCCAAGGACCAGGAGGGACAGCGGCCACAATACCGGTCTAATGCTCATGCTGTCCATGATGCCCTTCATGGACGCCGGCCGCTGTGTCCTCCGCCACGCCGTAGCGACCCATCCGGTGCAGGTGCATCCCCAGGGAGAGTCGAGCGCCAAGGCTCACCGACCAGAACGAGGTTTTCCCGTAGAATGCGCGGGCATCAAACAGCCCTGCTCCGACGTCCTTCATGGTTCCGAAGGACAGCTCCAGCAGCGGCCAGACGTCCAGCCGAGCCGGCGGATACATAAGATGAAAGCTGTAGCCGGCCGTGTGAATCGTCCATCGGGTCTGGCCCAGGATCGAGTTTTCGAAGTGCGGGCGTCGCGATCGGAACGGGTTTAACGTGCGTTCCTCCTCAGGCCGGTCGGTCCGCTCGAACCGGTAGTGGAGACGGCTACGGCCCGCGGTCCAGGCACCCTCCGCCAGCACACTGTGGAAGACGAAAAACCCGCCCGCCTCCGAAGTACGGGCCCACTCGACCAGCCCGTAAACTGGAAACCTCCCGAGCGTGCCGGACCAGCGACCGGAAAGACTCCATTTGCGCTGGTCCGTCCCGGCACCAGCGCGGTGTTCGGGGGAGTGGACCGAGGCATGCGAGCCCTGCAGCTCCAGCCCCGTCACCGGCATAAGAGTGAGACGCCCGGACCAGGAATCGCCGAACCGACTCACCCGGGGCCACTGGCCGGGCCGTTCCGGCTCGTCGCCGTTGAAGAGTCCCGCCTCCGCCATGACAGGGCCGGCCCGAACACCCACCATGGCCACGGCTCGCTCGAGAATCTGGGCCAGATGATGGTTCACCGGATAGCGGAGCACCGGCCGCGACATAGGGTCGTCTGTCCCGAAGGGGGCAAACCCCTTCCCCGCCGAAATTGAGAGCCGGGCACGCCCGTCGGCCTGGCCCAGCAGGTCATCGAAGGTCAACATCAGCTCGTGCAGGTAGGTGTGGGGGTGACGCCGATCGACGAAGCCTTCCCCCCAGGCTCCCGGCGTGAGCTCGCCGTCGGGAATGGTCAGCCCCTCGAGGTTGAGCGTTGCCAGCATCCGGAGGCGATTGGATGCGGTGCCGCCGTGGGCCATGATGGTGGGCTGGACCAGGCGCACTTCGCCGAGCGAACGATCACCGGGAATCGGGTCCACGTTGGTGTAGACCAGGACACCATGGGCCCCGAGCTGTATCCAGGGCGAGGACTGGGCCGAACCCGCGGAGGGGGGTAAGAGAGCGACAGTCATTGCGAGGGGGCAAAGCCCCCGAAGCAATCTCCTAGGCAACAGCGGGATTGCTTCACCGCTGCGCGGCTCGCAATGACTCAATCAGTCCGCCTTGGCTACGGCTCCGCGCCCCTGGGAGAGGCTGGCCCGGAGGAAGTCGCGATTCATCCGGGTAATCGTGTCGATACTGATCAGCTTGGGGCACGCGTCCTGGCACTCACCGTACAGGGTGCATCCGCCGAATTGCTCGATGTCCATCTGGGCTACCATGCGCAGCGCCCGCCGGTAGCGCTCCGGCTGGCCCTGGGGCAGCAGCCCCAGATGGGCCAGCTTGGAGGCGGTGAACAGCGACGCGGATGCGTTGGGGCATGCCGCCACGCAGGCCCCGCAGCCGATACACTGGGCCGCATCCATGGCGGTATCGACCGTCTCCTTCGAGATCAGGATCGTGTTCCCGTCGGGAGCGCCGCCGGTCGGCGCGCTGATGTACCCACCCGCCTGGATGATGCGGTCCAGTGCGCTCCGATCTACCACCAGGTCTCGCAGCACGGGAAACGCCCGCGCCCGCCATGGCTCGATGGTGATGACCGTCCGGTCCTTGAAGCTGCGCATGTGGAGCTGGCAGGTGGCGGTTCCCGGCATGGGACCATGGGCCACCCCGTTGATCATCAGGCTGCACGACCCGCAGATCCCCTCACGACAGTCGTGGTCGAAGGCGATGGGCACCTCGCCCCGCTCGATCAGACGCTCGTTCAGCACGTCGAGCATCTCGAGGAACGACATGTCGGGCCCGATCCCTGGCGCATCGTACGTGACCATGCGGCCGGGGGCGGAGGGTGCGGGTTGGCGCCATACTCGGAGCGTGAGATTCAAGGTCGACTCCATCGAGGGCTATGGGCTATGAGCCATGAGCTGTACGGTGAGCGGAGTAGCCCATAGCGCATAGCCAATAGCCAATAGCCAGCACTCCTACTTGTAGCTTCGTTGCGCAAGATGCACGTACTCGAACTCGAGCGGCTCCTGGTGCAGCTCGGGCGTCCGGTCAGGGCCCTTGTATTCCCAGGCGGCGACATAGGCGAAATGCTCATCGTCGCGCAGGGCCTCGCCGTCTTCCGTCTGGAACTCCTCCCGGAAGTGTCCGCCGCAGGATTCCTCCCGGTGCAGCGCGTCGAGGCAGATGAGCTCACCCAGCTCGAGGAAGTCCGCGACCCGGCCTGCCTTCTCCAACGCCTGATTGAGCTCGGCATCGCTCCCGGGCACGTTGACGTTCCGCCAGAACTCCGCCCGGAGCTCCGGGATCAGACTCAGTGCCTTTTTGAGCCCCGAGGCATTCCGGGCCATGCCGCAATAATCCCACATGATCTTGCCCAGCTCGCGGTGGAATGAATCCACCGTCCGCTTGCCCTTGATGTCGAGCAGCCGCCGGGTATTCGCGGCGACGTCTGCCTCCACTCGCCGGCATTCGGGGTGATCGGTACCCACCTTCGGGAGCTTTGCGGATGCCAGGTAGTCCCCGATCGTGGCCGGAAGAACGAAATAGCCGTCGGCCAGCCCCTGCATCAGCGCACTCGCGCCGAGCCGGTTGGCCCCGTGGTCGGAGAAGTTCGCCTCGCCGATGACGTGCAGCCCGGGAATGGAGCTCATCAGGTTGTAGTCCACCCAGAGCCCGCCCATGGTATAGTGGACCGCCGGGTA
>JAXDMF010000301.1:0-8071 GCA_034666205.1 Gemmatimonadales bacterium | reverse complement strand
CCCTTCCTCGAGCCATTCGTACCCCCGCGCTTCGAGCTCGTGCGCCAGGTCCTTTCCGCCCGACTTCACGATCCGTCCGGCTGATAGCACGTGTACCTGGTCGGGGATGATGTGATTGAGCAGCCGCTGATAGTGGGTGACCACGACAGTGGCTCGATCAGGGCGCCGGAGGGCGTTGACTCCGTTGGCCACGATGCGCAGCGCGTCGATGTCCAGCCCCGAGTCGGTTTCGTCCAAAATGGCGAGCTTCGGTTCCAGCACCGCCATCTGGAGAATCTCGTTTCGCTTCTTCTCGCCGCCGGAGAATCCCGAGTTGACCGCGCGACTCATGATTTCCGGGCCCCACTCGACCAGGCGAAGTTTCTCCTCGAGCAGGTCGAGGAAGTCCATCGAGTCAACCTCCTCGAGCCCCCGTGCCTTTCTGATCTCGTTGTAGGCGGCCCGCAGGAAGTACGCGTTGCTGATGCCGGGAATCTCGACCGGATATTGGAAGGCTAGGAACACGCCGGCCTGAGCCCGCTCCTCTGGGGCCATGTCGAGGAGGTCCTTACCCTCATAGAGCACCTGACCCGCCGTCACCTCGTAGGCCGGATGTCCGGCGAGCACCTGAGCCAACGTACTCTTGCCCGAGCCGTTCGGCCCCATGACGGCGTGCACCTCACCGGCGTTCACGGTGAGGTCGATGCCCCGGAGGATCTCCTTGTCGCCGGCGCTGGCCCGAAGGCCCTTTACCTCCAGCATGGGCTTCTTCTTCGCTGTCATCCAACGCTCCCTTCAAGGCTTACACCCAGAAGCTTCTGCGCTTCGACCGCGAACTCCATCGGGAGCTCCTTGAAGACTTCCTTGCAGAAGCCATTGACGATCATCGAGATGGCGTTCTCGGTGTTCAGACCGCGCTGCTTCAGGTAGAAAATCTGATCTTCACCGATCTTCGAGGTCGAGGCCTCGTGCTCGACCGAGGCCGTCGAGTTCTGGACATCGATGTAGGGGAACGTGTGCGCACCACAGCGGTTCCCGATGAGCATTGAGTCGCACTGAGTGTAGTTCCGGGCGCCGGCAGCCTTCGGCAGCACCTTGACCAATCCCCGATAGCTGTTCTGCCCATGACCGGCGGAGATGCCCTTCGATACGATGGTGCTCCGGGTATTCTTGCCGATGTGAATCATCTTGGTACCGGTGTCGGCCTGCTGCCTCCCGTTGACCACCGCAACCGAGTAGAACTCGCCCACGGAGTTGTCGCCCTGGAGGATGACACTGGGGTACTTCCAGGTGATCGCCGAGCCGGTCTCCACCTGAGTCCAGGAGATCTTGGAGTTGGCGCCTGCGCACTTGCCCCGCTTGGTGACGAAGTTGAAGATCCCGCCCCGACCCTCTGCATCGCCGGCGTACCAGTTCTGCACCGTCGAGTACTTGATGGTGGCATTGTCCAGCGCCACCAACTCGACCACGGCGGCGTGAAGCTGGTTTTCGTCCCGCTTCGGTGCGGTGCACCCCTCGAGGTAGCTGACCGACGCGCCTTCCTCGGCGACGATCAGGGTCCGCTCGAACTGCCCGGTCTCGGCCGCGTTGATCCGGAAATAGGTCGAGAGCTCCATGGGGCACTTCACGCCCTTGGGGATGAACACGAATGAGCCGTCGCTGAACACGGCGGCATTGAGCGCGGCAAAGAAGTTGTCGCTGGCAGGCACCACCGAGCCCAGGTACTTCCGCACCAGCTCGGGATGCTCTCGAACCGCCTCGCCGAAGGAGCAGAAGATGACGCCCGACTCGGCCAGCTTGGCCTTGTAGGTAGTGCCCACGGAAACACTGTCGAAAATGGCGTCCACCGCCACGCCGGCGAGTAGCTTCTGCTCGGTGAGCGGAATGCCGAGCTTCTGATAGGTCTCCAGCAACTTGGGGTCTACTTCGTCCAGGCTCCCGAGGGGCTTGGTGGTCTTCGGGGCGGAGAAATAGCGCAGGTCCTGGTAGTCGACCGGGTTGTACTTGATGTTGGGCCAATTGTGCGGCTCGGTCATCTTGGTCCAGCCGCGATACGCCTTGAGCCGCCATTCCAGCAACCACACCGGCTCGCCCTTCTTGGCGGAGATGAGGCGGATGATGTCTTCGTTCAGGCCCTTCGGAGCGGTGTCGGCTTCGATGTCAGTAATGAAGCCGTACTTGTACTCCTTATTGACCAGCGTTTCGACCGACGAGCTCATACGTTCTCCGTTGATATAGGCGCGGCCTCTGCTGCGGGTGAGGGTGGAGTGAACCGCACCCGGTACTCGCAGGCGCTGCAGCCGCTCAAGATGTGCTCCTGGCGGTCGACTTCCGCGCCGAGGACAGCGGCGAGGAATCTGGCCTCGGCGGCACAGATCTCTGGAAAGCGCTCGGCAACCGCCTGAACGGCGCAGTTGTGCTCGACGAGGATTCCGCTACTCGTCGTTGCGCTCGCCTCCGCCATGTACCCCTCTTCTGTGAGCAGCCGGGCCACTGCGGCTAACCGCTCGGTGGGGCCCACTCCCGCGAGCTCGCCCTGGAGCCGCCGAGTGAGCGAGGCATAGCGCGCCTCGAGCACCGAGACGGCCCCGGCGCGGCCCTCTCGCTCGACCACATGATCCAGCAGCTCGTTCAGGGTTGCTTCGTAGCGCCGGGGGAACAGCACTTCAGCCGTTGGCGTAAGGCGATAGACGAACGCCGGCGCTCCCACGCCCTGATGGCGACGCTCGTACTCAATCAGCGCCTGCGTCTCCAATTCCTTCAGGTGATGGCGCACCGCATTGAGGGACACGTTCAGTTTGGACGCCAAGTCCTTCGCGGTACTCCCGCGAGCCCGCTTGAGCTCGACCAGAATGGCGCCGCGCAAGCCCCTGCGGGGCATTACGTTGGCAGGCGACACTCCGACTGAAGGTGTTGCAGTCTCCATATTGGGCAATCATAAGTGTTTTAGTCGGGATTGTCAATTTACGCTGAAAGTTGGTGTGAACTTCTTACTCCTTTGTCTTCAACCACTTAGCGGCACGTTCTTTAGGTCTTTCAGCGGCCATGGCCCGGTCAAACGTAGTAGTTTGCGCTTCTACTCTATGGCAGGCTGGCCCGCTCGGTGAGGATTTCACATATTGCGTCCGATGACCATACACCGCATCCGGCTGCTGGGTGACCCCGTTTTGCGAACCCGCTGCGAGCTCATCACCAAGCCTCGCTCAGCTGGAGTCCGGGTCGTCATGGATGACATGCGGGAGACGCTACGGGACTGGCAATCGCGATTCGGAAGCGGCCGGGGAATCTCGGCCCCACAGATCGGCGCGCCGGTGCGGATGGTTTACATCGAGATGGATCGGCCCTGGCCACTGATCAACCCGGAGATCATCGACATCGGGAACGAGGACTTCGAGGTGTGGGACGACTGCTTCTCATTTCCCAACCTCCTGGTTCGGGTGTCCCGCGCCTACCGCGTTCGGGTGCGCTATCAGGATCTCAAAGGTGAATGGCAGGAGGTCGAGGTTGAAGGCGATCGAGCGGAGTTACTCCAGCACGAGATCGACCATCTCGACGGCGTGCTCGCCGTAGATCGCCCCCTGGGGCTGGATCCCTTCTGCCTGCGGGAAGAGTGGCACCGACAGCACGGGCCCATCGGACGATACGGGCCACCTGAGGCGAGGACTGCTACATACGCCACCCAAGGCGTAGACGGCTGAGCGGCACCCTCAAAACCAACGCCCCAGCCGGACGAACACCGCTCCTCGACCGCCGCTCGTCACGCCGTACTCGAACCGGACCGGACCAACCGGCGTCTCGGCGCCGACTCCCACCCGTGCTCCTGCCAGCCAACCTTCAGAATCCAGCAGCGGACCGCCAAGAGCCGACCGGCCAGTGGTGAGCTCCAGCCGGCCGACAAAGGGACGCTTCAAAGCGTAGGTGACCAGCACGCTGACGAGCGCCTCGCGATCCCCACGACGCTCACCGAGGTGAAGCCCCGGAAAGCCATCGTCGCCGCCCAGCGGGAAGGTTGCCTGGAGCGGTAGCCGATCGCCCCAGCCGAGTCGGATACGCGGCCGCAGACGCAATCCACCGATGGTCAGGACTGATTCGCCGTTCAGGGCGGCTCGCTGGTAGACCCCGGTCCAGAGGAGCTCGGCCTCAAAAACCTTGCCTCGGGAGCGGGTCGCCTTCATGACGCTGGCGGTGGCACCCAATGTGGAGAGGTCGCGTCCGGGCTCGTGCCAGTCGTGGCCGGAGACGCCAAGGGCAACCTGCCACCCGGGCTCGAAGCTGTGCTCCACACCAGCGAACCCCAGAGCCTCGCGGGTCTCTGCGGCGTCGAGCTCGTTGCCATCGGCATCGAATCGCCGGACTGATTCTGTGGCGAGCCGGGCCGTCAGGGTGGGAGTCATCAGCTGGCGACCCAGTTGATAGTTCCGCCGGAAACCCAGATAAAGCTCCTTACGGAACTCGCCCAGGAACAGTGCGGAGCTTCCCTCGAGCGAGAGATCGAAAAGGCGGCGATCCACTCCGCCAACCCACATCCGCCCGCCGAGCTCATTGTCATAGGCAAGACCGAGCCCGGCAATGCGTCGAGCCGTTCGCCGGACCGACACATCGAAGGAGACCGAGTCCCCAGCCCCACTGGGAGAAAGCCAGACGGCCTGATATGCCTCCGAAGCTGCCAGATGCCGGACCCTGCTTCGAAGCAGACCGGGATCGAGCGTGTCACTCAGTCCCAGGCCCAGCAAGCGACGGAGCGCGAGGCGCTCGGACGGGTTCGTGGTCTCGAAGACGATGCTGGTTACCCGTCGGGGCAGGGATGGCTCGGCCGGAGGGACGCCGTGGGGAAGGCACCTGGCCTCCGTGAGCGCGGCCTGTGCGGCATCGGTGCCGCGCTGGATCAGCGCGTCGACTTTCGCCGGCGAAAAGTTGAGCCCGGTAAACCCCTCGACTGCCGGCCGGACGAGGATATCATCGGGTTGCAGGGAATCGGCGGGCTGCTGAAAGAGGAATCCGAGCAGCCGGTCGGCCAGCACGATCGGGGAGTAGAGATCGACCGAATCGGTGAGCCGTTCCGTGGCATCCGATACGATGACCCGCTCGGCGCCGGTCGCCCGCGCGGCCGCAATGGGAACGTTGGCCGCGAGGCCGCCATCCGCAAGTATGCGCCCGCTCAATGATTCCGGAGCAAAGAGAAAGGGAATCGCGAAGCTCGCGCGCACCGCCCGAGCCAGGTCGCCGGAGCCAATGACCACCGCTGAGCGATCCACCAGGTCGGCCGCTACCGCCCGAAAGGGGATGGGAAGCGAATCAAAGTTGCCCCGGGCGAGCAGATTCCCGCGAAGCAGCGCAGCGTTCACCAACGCATTCACCTCCGTCTCGGCAACCGAGGCGCTCTGGAGGTTGAACCGCTTGCCGCCCTGCTCCCAGATAACGAGTGGCTGCAGGACACCCAGGGAGCGGGGCGCACGGGGCTGATAGGTGCGAAAGAGGTCAGCGATGGAGGGCGTGCGGGCGAGTGAATCGATCTCGCGTCCACTGTAACCGCTGGCGTACATCGCGCCGACGATGGCTCCCATGCTGCTGCCGACGACGATATCGGGGCGAACCCCGAGGCTGTCGAGCACCCGCAGAACGCCGATGTGCGCCAGGCCCTTCGCGCCGCCACCCGACAGCACGAGCGCAGTGCGCACCGGCCGGCATTGCTGGGCCTGTGCAGGGAAAGCAGCCAGCAGCGCCAGGAAGAGCAGGGTCAGGGGAAGCATGAGAGAGCAAAATAAGGTCGCGCGATGCCCCTTGCGCCGCTCCGGCACCCTTCGTATACCTTTGCGAGACGCGCCGTGTCTTCATACGGGATACGGGCCGCCAAACGCTCGAGGAGCCGCAGCATGACCTATGTGATCGTCGAGGCCTGCATCGGGGTGAAGGATCGGGCCTGCGTGGATGTCTGTCCGGTGGACTGCATCTACGAGGGAGAGGACCAGCTCTACATTCACCCCGACGAATGCATCGACTGCGGCGCGTGCGAGCCGGAGTGTCCGGTTACGGCCATCTTTCCGGAAGAGGACGTTCCACCGGACCAGGCCCCATTCATAGAGAAGAACAAGGAAGTCTTCAATAGCGGTACGCCGCCGGGCAGGCCCAAACGGTAAGAGGTGAGCGGTGAGAGGTGAGCGGGGGCTCCGAGGTTAGCGGGGCCCCTTCTTACTGCTTACCGCTTACCGCTCACCGCCTAAAAAGAAAGGAGCCCCGGGATCGTACTGCTTGGCCGCGATCCCGGAGCCTGAGTTTGGAAGGACATCTGAGGCGGCGAGCCAGAGTCCCGACGCGCCGCCACTTAGTAGAACGCCCGACCGGCGCCTAAGGTTTCACTCCAGTGAGCCAAGGAACTCCCGGAGGGCCTCGGTGGTGGCGGCCGGTTGCTCGACCGGCGGGACATGCCCGGCCCCGGGTATGACGGCAAGCCGAGCACCGGGGATGACTTGCGCCATGGCCCGCGCCTGGTCTGGAGGGGTAAGGCTATCGGCTTCGCCCACGAGGACTAGAGTCGGGAGGCCCGCCAGCGTAGGGAGCAGAGACTCGCTTTCGGTCCGGTCGCGCATAGCAGCCAGCGCGCCGACGATTCCCGGGACGGGCGTTCCGGCCATGAGCGCTCGAATTCGTTCGACCACATCGGGGTGCCCGGCCAGCGTGGCGGGACTCAGGACCTTCGGCAGCATCACCTCTGCGATAGCAGAAGCTCCTCGCTCGCGAGCGACTGCCGCCGACGCGTCACGTCCGCGGCGCGCCTCGGGCGAATCGGCTTCCGCCCGGGTGTCCATCAGCACCAGACCACGCACTCGAGGCCGCCAGTTCCGCAGGAACTCGAAGGCCACGTATCCGCCCATCGAAAGCCCGCAGAGAATGACGTCGTCCACGCCGAGGGCGTCGAGTAACGCCGCGAGATCCGCGGCGTAGATGGCCATCCCATACCCCAGGTCCGGTGCATCAGACTGCCCCATGCCCCGCAAATCCGGAGCGATGCGACGATAGCCTTCGAGCGCGTCGATCTGGTCGCGCCAGATGGTGTGGTCGAAGGGATAGCCGTGCACGAATAGAATGGCAGGGCCTTCTCCCCGCACCTCCACCGCGAGGTTCACCCCATGCACCATGAGCCGCTGCACGTCCCCCGTCGGGACCCGGCGCGCGTTCATGAACTGGCCGAACTCCTGCGGCACCGGAATCGGCCGACCCTCGCGATCGATGCAGACGAAGACGAACTCGGCACTCGCGATGAGGGCGTCATCGCGGACCCGTCTGGCCGTTTGGCGCATGGTGAAGCTGGTTCGCCCGTGATGGGTGAGTACCTGCTGAAAGCGAAGTACATCGCCGGGGAATGCGGCGGCCCGGTAATCGATAACGGTTTTCCGTAACGCCGGCCAGGCGCCGGCTCGAGTGAACACATCCATACCGGGGCCGTGCCGGAGCATCTCCCAGCGAGCGCGCTCAAACAGGCTGAGGAACGCCGCCTGGTTGAGGTGCCCGAAGGCATCGCATTCGTCCGGATAGACGACAAGATCGATCTCGGGGTGGGCCATTAGGGGAAATAATAGCGGGGCAGCGGGGCAGCGGGACGGTGTCATGGGGTGGCTTCCAATCGTGCTCTGCCTAAGTTCCAGCAACTACATTTTTTTCACTCTGCCCTGCTGCCCCGCGGCCCCGCCGCCCCGCTGATATGAAACCACCCACCGACTACATCCGCCACGCCGCCCGTCTCGCCCGAAAGCTCCAGATGGATGCTTCCCTGGGTGGCACACCTCAACCGGATGCCGAGTTCTTCAAGGCGCTCTCGAAAGCTTTCGACGAGATCGCGGCCGGGCTGGAACTGGTGGGCAAGCCGGACTGATGGCTGCCCTGATCGAGACACAAGCAGATCTCGAGCGGCTCTTCGAGCGGCTGAGATCCGAGCCGTTGCTCGCGGTCGACACCGAGGCCGCCAGTTTCCATCGGCATCGGGATCGAGTGTATCTGCTTCAAATCTCGTCCCGTCGGGAGACGGCCGTCGTGGATCCGCTGGCGGTCGAGGGTCTGGCCCCGCTCGGCGAAGTGCTGGCCGATCCGAAAATCG
>JAXDMF010000300.1:0-7685 GCA_034666205.1 Gemmatimonadales bacterium | reverse complement strand
GGGTAGTTGTACACGAAGACCGGTCGATCGTGCTCCTGGGCCAGCAGCGTCTCGTCGTCGCCTCCGAGATCGCTGCCCCAGGTCATGTCGGAGCCGAGCGCATTGAGTCGGGTGACCGCGTCGCTGTAGGAGATCCTGGGGAACGGCGCCTGGACCCGCTCCAGCGACGCGGTATCACGCTCGAGCTCCTTGAGTTCTCCCCGCCTGCGATCCAAGGCACGGCCCACGATGTAGCTCACGAACTCTTCCTGAAGCCGCATGTTGGCGTCTGAGTCGTTAAAGGCGACCTCGGGTTCCACCATCCAGAATTCGGTAAGATGGCGACGGGTCTTCGACTTCTCTGCCCGGAAGGTGGGGCCGAAGCAGTAGACTTTACCGAGCGCCGCCGCGGCCGCCTCGACATAGAGCTGGCCGGTCTGAGCCAGATAGGCTTTCCCGAGATCAAAGTACTCCGTGGCAAACAGGTTGCCGGCTTCCTCCCCGATCGCACCGGTGAGAATCGGGGTGTCCACCAGGACGAAGTCGCGGTCGTAGAAAAAGTCTCGAATGGCCTGGACTACCTCATGGCGAACCCGGGCGACCGCCGCCTGGCGCCGGCTCCTGAGCCATAGATGTCTATGCTCGAAGAGGAAAGACGTCCCATGCTCTTTAGGACCGATCGGATAGTCAGGACTGGTGCCGAGTACTTCGAGGGTCTGCACTGCAAGCTCGTAACCACCGGGAGACCGGGGTTCTTCCCGAACCACACCGGTCATGGCGACGCTGGTCTCCTGGGTGAGCGACTGGAATGCCGACCAGGTAGCGTCCGGCACCTCTTTCTTCGATAGGACACCTTGCACATACCCCGACCCGTCGCGCACCACCGCGAAGGCGATTTTCCCGCTCGAGCGAGTGGTCATCACCCATCCGCGGACCGTTACCGTCTCGCCGACGTGGGCACGGAGTCCGCTGATTTCTACTGCCGCCATGCTGTATCCGATGGGAGGAGAGATCTGCATCGAGGAGCGTTGAGTCTAGCCCTGCTCCTGGGAAGCGTCAACGCGGCGTGCGTGAACTTCCGCCCGCCTCCGGTTCCGGTAGCGCCCGCCGCGGCGGGCAATGCCCCCACGCCCGTGTGGACCGCGCACGCCGGCCGGAAATTCACCAGTCCGCTCGAGACAGCCGACAATACCATTTATGGCGGCAGCGTGGATCGAAAAGTCTACGCCGTGGACATTCGTAGCGGCGATGTCCGGTGGTCGGCGCGCCTATCAGGAATGGTCGCCGGAGGGGTGCTGCTCGCTGGAGACACGGTGTACGCAGCAACCTCGCGTCCAGAGGGCCGGATCTACGCGCTACGCCGGTCGAACGGGAAGCAGATCTGGCGGACCTCCACCAATCCCATCGGTGCCCCGCTGGCACTTGTGGGTGGCGTGCTGGTGGCGCAGACTCAGCGGGGCGATGTGCTGGGGCTGGATCCGGCCACCGGCCGGGTGCGGTGGCGGCGGCGAGCCGGCGTTGCCCGGGTTGCCGCGATGCCTGCCGGAGCTGGTGGCCTGCTCGTCGCGACCACCGATTCCCTGCTCCGTCTGGCCACCGCCGACGGCACGATCACCCACCGAACCTCCTCACCAGGAACCATCGTGTCGGCCTGGGTCCGTTTTGCCGGCGGGCTGGTGGCCGGCACAACCGACTCGCAGGTGGTGTCGATCGATCCGGCCACGCTTCGCCGCAACTGGGCAGTGCGGGTGGATGCCCCAGTTCTCAGCTCGCCCGCCGGTCTGGGTGACACCCTCTTCTTCGCGAGCCGTACGGGCACCGTATACCGCATCGATCCAGGTCCCAACCCAATGGCCCGCCAGATCGCTGCCCTCGACTGGCCGGTCACGGCTCCGCTTACCGTGGTGAATCAGCGCATTCTCCTCGGCGGAGCGGATGGGACGATCCGTGCCTTTCGCAGCGACGGCAGCGAGGTCTGGCGAGTGCGGGTCTGGCGCCCGGTCGAGCTCGGCCCGGTACCGCTTCCTGACGGTCTCGTCGCCATCGGCGGCAACGGCGATCTTCACCGGTACCGCCAGTGATCCGCACGATTCCCGTCCTCATCCTGCTTCTGCTCGCCGGCGGCACCGCTGAAGCCCAGGGTCCGGTGGTCAAGTACGGCAAATGGCTCCTCGTAGCCGGCTCCATCGGGATGAACCACTTCGCGCTTCAATCTCACAATCGCGCGGACGACGCCTTCAATGCTCTCGAGGCACGGTGTCTGGCCAATCACGATCGGTGTACTCTCGGTACCGGGGGACAGTACACCGACCCCGAGACTGAGAGGTTATATCAGAGCTCCCTCCGCCAGGACCGGGTGGCTCGTGGATGGTTGATCGGGGGTGAGACGGCCCTTGCCGGCGCGGCTGTCCTCTTCATCTGGGAGCTGACTCGCCCTAAGGGTCGCCCGCGCAACATTCCCTTCGAGCCGGAGGTGCGCAGTATGCGTGGGGGGACCGGCGTGGGGCTGCGGATGGCGTTCTAGTTACGACCTAGCCAACCCGGAACAATTCCACCGCCCGCGGATACCGACCCACTGCACGCTCACGTAACCGCTGATTTTCGCGGCGCTGGAGCGCGGGATCCGCCTCGATCAACTTCATGGCCAGCTCACGGGCTTGCCCCAGGAGGTCGGCATCGGCGGGCAGGCGGGCGTGGCGCACCTCGAATCCACCTGACTGGCGGGCGCCAATCAGGTCTCCCATCCCCCGCTCCTCCAGGTCGAGCTCCGCGATTCTGAACCCATCCTGCGTGGCCGCGAACCCATTGAGCCGCTCGGGAGCGGGGCCGTCGGCCAAGAGAATGCAATAGCTCTCCTCCGCTCCCCTCCCCACCCGCCCTCGCAGCTGATGCAGCTGGGCCAGCCCGAAGCGGTCCGGGTGCTCGATCAGCATTATGGTTGCGTTGGGTACGTCGATCCCCACTTCGATGACCGTGGTTGCAACCAGCACGTTCAGTTCGCCGCTGCGGAACCGCCGCATGACTTCGTCCCGCTCCTCCGCCTTGAGCCGGCCGTGGACCAGTCCTACCTGGAGCTCGGTCCACCGGGCCGCCAGCGTCTGGGCCATGGTCGTGGCCGCCCGGAGATCGGCGCGCTCGGATTCCTCGATTACCGGCAGCACCACATATGCTTGTCGGCCCTTGGCACACTCACTCCGGATGAACTCGAACACCCGTTCGCGCTGCCCCGTGTTCCGCACCGCGGTGCGGACCGCGCCACGCCCCGGAGGCCGCTGCCTCAGCGTGGACACGTCTAGATCGCCATACAGTGTCAGAGCAAGGGATCGGGGAATAGGCGTGGCAGTGAGCAGCAGGACATCGGGCGCGGCGCCCTTGCCGATCAGAGCGGCGCGTTGCTCCACCCCAAAGCGGTGCTGCTCGTCGATTACCACGAGGCCCAGCCGCTGGAACGACACGCCTTCCTGGAGGAGTGCATGGGTGCCGACGACGAGGCGCGCCTGCCCGGTGGCGAGGCGCTGGCGGACGGCGGACTTCTCGGCGGGGGTTTGCCGGCCCAGAAGCACCTCCGGCCGCAGATCGAGCTGCGCGAGCAGAACCTCGAGCGTGGCGGCGTGTTGCTCGGCCAGGAGCTCGGTGGGTGCCATCAGCGCGGCCTGGAAATCGTTCTCCAGCGCAAGCAGCATGGCAAAGAGGGCCACCACGGTCTTTCCGGTCCCGACGTCGCCCATGAGAAGCCGGTGCATGCGCTCGGGGGCGGTCATGTCTCCGGTGATCTCGCGGATAGCCCGCTGCTGATCATCGGTGAGGTCCCACGGCAGGCTCTGCTTGAGCCGGCTGGTCAGATCCCGCTTGATGGTGAACGCCACGCCGCTCCGGTGTCGCTTGGCGACCGCCCGAGCCCGGATGAGCATCAGCTGCAGATCGAGCAGCTCATCGAAGGCCAGGCGGCGCCTTCCCTGCTCCGCTTCGTCCAACGATCCGGGACGGTGCACCGCCCGAAGCGCCTCGGCGAGGGCCGGCAAGCCCAGACCGACCCGCAGCGCCTCAGGCAGCACATCGTCGGAGACCGCGATCAAGGCATCGAGGTGCCGCTCGATTAGGGAGCGGATGATTTTGTGGCTGAGCCCTTCGGTGGCGGGATAGACCGGCAGCACCTTCCCAGCAGTCAGGGGATCGGCGTCGCCCGCGGCATCGGCCAAAACCACGTATTCGCGAGGGGCCATCTGGCGCCCGTGATAGAACCGCACGGGTCCCGACACCAGCAGGGTCTGTCCTATCGCAATGGTACGATCGAGAAACGGTTGACCCGGCCAGACGCATTCGAGCAGCCCGCTGTCATCCCGCAGAACCGCGTGAAAGATCCGGAGCCCACGGCGGGTCGGCAGTACTCCCTTCGCCATCACCTGACCGACACAGGCCACTTCCTGCCCCAACTCCGCCTTGGCCAGCGGAGTGACGGTTGAGGCGTCTACGTAGCGATGGGGAAGGTGCCACAGAAGATCGCGGGCCGTGCGGATTCCCAGGCGTTCCAGCGCCTCGGCCCGTCGTTCCCCGACCCCCTTCAGGAACTTGACCGCAGTATCGAGACGGACAGCTGCCTTGGCCGAAGGGGCAGGCATGTGCCGTTACGACGCCTCGACCGGGGTCTCGGCGAGAAGATTTTCGGCAAACCGCCCGGGATCGAAGGGCTCGAGGTCCTCCAGCGATTCTCCCAGGCCAATAAATCGAATGGGCAGCCCAAGCTCCCGCCGCAGCGCCGTGACGGCCCCACCGCGAGCGCTGCCGTCGAGCTTGGTGACGACGATACCGGTAGGGGATACCGCTTGGGAGAAGAGTTTGCCTTGCTGGATCGCATTCTGCCCCACGGTCCCGTCGAGGATCAGCAACGTCTCGTGAGGCGCGCCGGGCAGGCGGCGGCCGATGACGCGGGTGATCTTCCGAAGCTCCTCCATGAGCCCGTCCTGGGTATGGAGCCGCCCGGCCGTGTCGATGATCACCGTGTCGAGACCTCGCGAGACCGCCGCATCGATGGCGTCGAACGCAACCGAGGCGGGATCGCCGCCGGGTGCGCCGGCCACGCACGGGATGCCGAGCCGATTAGCCCAGACCTGTAGTTGAGCGATTGCGCCGGCGCGGTACGTGTCGGCAGCCGCCAGCAGGACGCTGCGTCCCTCCAGTTGCAACCGATGCGCGAGCTTGGCGGCCGTCGTCGTCTTTCCCGTTCCGTTGACCCCGACGATCAGGATGACCGCGGGGCCGGACGCCGGCCGGGCCATGGCACCAGGATCTCCGGTTGCTTCCAGCATTGCCACCAGCCGCCCCTGCAGGGCCGCCTTGAGGTCCGCTTCCGTCTTGAGCTTGCCGCGCCGGACCTCGTCCTCGAGGGCTTGGGTGAGCTCCACGGTCGCCGCCACCCCGAAGTCGGCTTCGATGAGCACCCGCTCCATCTTCTCCAGGTCATCGGCGTTGAGGCCGCGCATGAGCGCACCCACGTCGGTGAACGCGATGCGCTTGATGCGGGACCAGAGGTTCTGCTGCTGGCCGTCTCCCAGTCTGTTCACTGCCATCACCTCATCATCCCCGAGCTAGGTGATCGGAATCTACCACCTCACCGGAGCCCGAGTCTGCGCCGCGCCAGCCATTCGCCGGAGAGTGCCAGCACGCAGAGTCCAAACAGCCAGAGCCAGTCGCGGGCGGCCGTGCGCGAGGTGGGTCGCTGCACCCGTCCGGTGTGCGGTGTGAGAGTAACCGGTCTAGGGAGAAGCTCATCCGAGTATTGCTCGACGGCGACCGTGCCTGCGCCGCCGCTACTGAGACGGTACCGATATTCGCCGGGCGAGAGCCATGCGGCGGCCCGTCCCTCGCCATCGAAGTGCAGCGTATCCGGTTGCTGCCCGACCGCCGGGGAGGAGGCAGGTTCTGTAGTGGACCAGGTCACGCCCTGAGGCACGGGTGAGCCGGAGCCCACCCACTCGAACAGCACGGGCCGCCCGTTCGATACGACCGGCTGGACCGGCCGCGCCAGACCTCGGGCGGAGTCGGCCCCACCCAGGAGCCAACTTGTCGTGGCAGCAACCCAGGACCGGTAACTCTGCTCGCTCGAGCCGCCCCGAAAGGCCCAGCGCCAGAGTCCATCGGCGGCGACGGTGACCCGGCGGACCCGTCCCGCCTGACGCCCGAGCACCACCGGCCGCTGCGGACCGCGGCGGCCGAGTTGCGCGTACAGCGCAACCCAATCGCGGGGGCCGGCCTCCATCGGGATACGCTGTACCGCGGGGGGAAACGAGTCCATGGGTTGGCTCAGGAAGGCGCCGGATACAGGAGAGGCATCCGTGGCCGAGAGGTACCAGTCGCCCGGAACCTGGGTTTCGCCACCTTCGCCGCTGGGCCAGCTCCAGATCCCGCGCGCAACACTGCCGTCAGCGAAACCTGTCACCCCGCCCTTGAGGATCAGCAGATCGGCTCGGCGAGCGGCCCGGCGTACCTGCTCCAGTGGAACCGGCCGAAGATCGACCATGGAGCGCCAGCGATTGCTCTCGATGCGGACATACCCCCGCACCGGCAGCTGCGACACCTCACGGAGCGTCTGATAGAGGAATCGGCCGTCCCAGTCTGCCGGCCCGGCGAGGAACACTACGCCGGGAGTCCGGGCGACGGTCACGAGGTGAAGACGGGTGTCGGTGCGAGGTTCGGCGTCCTGGTTTCCCGCGAGCGCGATTCGAAGCACGTGGTCGCCCGGAGATAGAGCAGACGGAGGCACCACGAGCCGGGTGCGACCGCCGGCCGGCCCGCTGAGCCGAACGATGCGAGTGCCCACCCGGGTCGATCCCGCGAGTACCTCGACCCGAACGGTGTCGCGCGCGCCGGTACCCATGGCCTGAACCGTGACGTCGAGCGGAATCGAATCACCCGCGGTTACCCTGGCGGGACCCGATACCTGCGGGATGGCAAGGTCGGGGCTTGGTTGCCGGGGAAACAAGCGGACCTCACTGCGGGCGAGAATATCGGCCGGGATATCCCGCACGTCCTCGATCTCCCCGTCGCTCACCACCATGATGGCCCGATCCGTAGCCGACGCAGCGAGCAGCGCGGGGGCGAGCAAGGAGCGGCCTCGGCTCGGTACGGTATCGCTGATGAGCCGCTCGTCACCAAACCCGCGAACCTCTCCCCAGCTCGCAGCCGAGTCGCGAGCCTCCTGCCATCGGCCGCCGGCCGCACCGAGGCTGAGGGAAGCGTCGAGCAGCACCAGCGGCCTGAGCGCCGCTCCGCGCACTGGACAGCTCAGGTTGATCAGCAAGAGTCCGAGCGCGGTCCAGGCGACGGCACGGAAGGCCAGTGGCACCCATCCCCGGCGCCCCAGGCGCTCCAAGCCGAGATAGGTGAACGCGGCGAGTCCGACTGCCAGGAGAACGACGAGCGCCGTCATCGGGCCGCAGGTTGGCAGGCGACGAGTGCCTCGGACAGAGTCAACCGGCCCTCGTACAACGCTCGGCCGACGATAACCCCGGCCAGGCCTGACGCAAGCGCACCCCGTATGTCCTCGGCACTGGCAACGCCGCCGCTGACGATGACGCGGGCACCGGTGGCCAGTAATGCCGCCGCGCCGGCCAGGTCGGGGCCGCCGAGCATCCCGTCGCGTCCGATATCGGTGTAGATCACCGTGTCTATGCCATCTGCCACAACCCGCCGAGCCAGCTCCTCGGCGC
>JAXDMF010000299.1:0-4395 GCA_034666205.1 Gemmatimonadales bacterium | reverse complement strand
CGGGCTGCCGAGCTCGGGGCTGACCTTGCCTGTCGTTTCCCATGCCTCGCGATCATTGCCCCTGGAGCTGTCGCCGGAAGAACGGGCGCTCGCCGACCTGTTTCAGGAGCGGTCACTCCACCCCGATGAGCTTTCCACCCAGCTCAACCGGCCGGTCGGAGAGGTACTGGGGCTGCTCTGCGGACTCGAGATCGCCGGTGTCCTCGAGCAGGGGCCGGGCAGGATGTTCCGCAGGGTCTAGCTCGACTCAGGCCAGTTTCGCTGGCCGCGCGGCTCCAGCTCTCTTCGCCTGGGCGGGGTCGCTGCGGGCAGGATGCTCCACCGGAGCACTGCGTTCTTTTGTGCGGAGGTGGGAGCTCCTGCCTGTAGCTGGTGGGGTGGGGCCCGGCCAGCTCACCGGGCCGAGCCCCTCCGGCTTCGAGTATACGACCTCCCCACGCCGCCTCCCCTGACACTCAGTCTCCGGGGCTCAGCCCAGTTTCGCTGGCCGGGCAGCTCCCAACCCTCTTAGCGGGGCGAGCTGCGGGCAACTCCAGTAGTACGCTCCGCCTAGATTTGGCTCATGCACATCTACCTCCACGTCCCCTTCTGCGCCCGCCGGTGCAGCTACTGTGATTTCGCCATCGCAGTCCGGAAGGAGGTGCCCTCGGAAGCGTATGTCTCCGCGGTGCTCCGCGAGTGGGCGCTCTGGCAATCGGAGCCGGCGTGGCAGGACTCCCCCGACGTCCGCACGATCTACTTTGGAGGCGGCACTCCCTCCCGAATCACTCCTGACGCGGTGGCCCGGTTGCTGGACCGCATTAGTGGTGACCGCTATGTCCGGTCGGATACAGAGGTAACCCTCGAGGCCAATCCCGATGATGTGACGCTCGGGGCTGCCGCGGCCTGGCGAGCGGCTGGGGTAAATCGGATATCACTCGGCGTCCAATCCTTTGATCCGCAGGTGCTCGGCTGGATGCACCGGGTGCACTCCGTCGATCAGATCTTCCGGGCTGTCGAGGCAGTGCGCTGTGCCGGCATCGAGGACCTCTCGGTAGACCTGATTTTCGGCCTACCCCGAGCCCAGGAACGCGACTGGGCCGGTGACCTGGAGCAGGCGTTCTCGCTCGAGCCCCAGCACGTCTCGCTCTACGGCCTCACGGTCGAGGCCCACACGCCACTGGGTCATTGGACGGCTCGGGGTGAATCGACCCCCGTTGACGAGGAGAGCTATGCTGGCGAGTTCCTGACCGCCCATTCAGCCCTGACTGCCCATGGCTATGAGCACTACGAAGTCTCCAACGCTGCACGGCCCGGCCACAGAGCTCGGCATAACTCCGCGTACTGGCAAAGGGCCCCGTTCATCGGACTGGGTCCCGCCGCTCATAGCGGTCTGGGACGCGAGCGCCGCTGGAACGTGCGGGACTGGGTGGCGTACGAGCGGGTGGTCGCCGCCGGGAAATCCCCGACGGAGGGCCGCGAGCTGCTGAACGACGCAGCTGTTGCCCTGGAGGAGCTGTATCTTGGGCTCCGGACGGCAGATGGACTGGCCGGTGACCGCGTGCCGCCGGCGGTCCGCCGCCGCTGGGAGGCGGAAGGATGGGCCTTGCCCGGCACCGACCGGGTCAGACTCACTGCCGAGGGCTGGCTCAGGCTCGACCCGCTGGTGGCTTCTATCGCCTCGTAGCTACACCCACCCAGGCGTCCTGTTCACTTTGCCCCGTCCCACGCCGCCTCTAGATTCCCACCATGCCGATGCCAGATCAGCTGAGTGAGCGGGAGCTTCGGGTGCTCGAGGCGGTCGTCCAGACCTACATCGAGACGGCCGAGCCGACCGGAAGCCAGACCATCGCCCGGAAGTTCGGGCTGGGCGTCTCGCCGGCCACGATCCGGAGCACCATGAGCGAGCTGGAGGACAAAGGCTATCTCTTCCACCCGCACACCTCCGCCGGCAGGATCCCGACCGACCGCGCCTACCGGGTGTACGTGGACGCGATCATGCGGCTCTCTCCCCCCAGCCACGAGCAGCAGGACACCTTGCGCGCCGAGCTCGTGGGGAACCGAAGTGCCGTGGAGGAGATCCTTCGGCGGGCGGCACAAGTACTGGGCGTGCTGACCCAGGAGCTCGGCGTGGCCGTTGCCCCGGCGCTCGACCAGGTGGTCATGGAGCGACTCGAGCTGGTGCAGGTGAGCTCCGACCGACTGCTCCTGGTTTTCAATCTGCGGAGTGGCGTGGTGCGGACCATCTTCGTGGAGGTGCCGGGACTGCTGCCCCCGGCATCGGTGCAGCAGGTCGCCCAGATTCTCAACGAGCGGCTCTCCGGCCTCACGCTTCAGGAGATCCGCGGGACCTTGCCGGAGCGGTTGCGAGATGCGTGCGGCACCCCCGACGGCGGGGAGCTGCTCAACATCTTCATTGCGGAGGGCGACGGGCTCTTCGATCTCTCGGGCGAAGAGAATGGGGTCGTACTGGGCAGCGCCCAGATGCTCGCGGATCAGCCGGAGTTCGCCTCCAAGTCGCGAATGCGGGATCTGCTCCGGCTCACCGAGGGACGGGACCTCCTCCGGCAAGCCCTGGAGTCGCGCCGGCAACGGGGGCTCTCCATTACCATCGGTTCGGAAAATCCCGACACCCGGCTGAGCGACTTCACCCTGGTCACATCCTCCTATGAGGTCGGCGCGCTGAAGGGCGTCATCGGAGTGATGGGGCCGACCCGGATGCCCTACGACAAGATCATCGGACTGGTGGAGCACACCAGCCGCCTGGTGGAGGGATTGCTGGAGTGAGCGATTTTTACGTCCTGCTCGGTGTGTCCCGGGAGGCATCGGAGACCGAGATCAAGAAGGCCTACCGCAAGCTCGCCATGGAATACCATCCCGACCGGAACCCTGCAACCGACGCTGAGGCCCGGTTCAAGGAGATCACCGAGGCCTACGAGGTGCTGCGCGACCCGCAGAAGCGCTCGGCATATGACCGGTACGGCAAGGCAGGTCTCGGCGGAGGCGGCTTCGGGTTCCACCACGTCGACCTCAGCGAAGCGCTCAACATCTTCATGCGCGACTTCGGGGGGATGGGTGGCTTCGAATCGATCTTCGGTGGGCGGCGGGCCCGAACCGACGAGCGACGGGGCCAGGATATCAGGGTGACAGTGCGCCTTACGCTCAGCGACGTGGCGCTCGGAGCCAAGAAGACAGTCAAGCTCAAGAGCCCGGAGCGCTGCACTACCTGCCAGGGAAGCGGCGCCAAACCCGGCACCAAGACGACTAACTGCTCGACCTGCGGTGGGAGTGGTGAGGTGCGCCGTGCGGCCCGGAGCATGTTCGGCCAATTCATCTCGGTGTCAGCGTGCCCCACCTGCGGGGGAGAGGGGGTCACCTTGAAGGACCCCTGCGAGGTTTGTCGGGGCGAGGGACGGGTTCGGGGTGAGCGTACGGTGACGGTGGAGGTTCCGGCCGGCGTCTCGACCAACAACTACCTCACCCTCCGGGGCCAGGGCGCCGCCGGCCTCCGCAATGGCCCCAGCGGGGATCTGCTGGTCATGCTCGACATCAAGGACGACGACCGCTTCGAGCGGCAGGGCAATGACCTGATCTACGACCTCGCGCTGTCATTTTCCCAGGCCGCGCTCGGGGGCGAGCACGAGGTGCCCACTCCCTATGGATCCGAATCTGTGCGCATTCCGGGGGGAACCCAGCCGGAAACCGTTCTTCGGCTGCGAGGCCGGGGCCTTCCTATTCTGGGGCAGGATGGCAAAGGCGATCTCCTCGTCCGGGTGCACATCTGGACTCCCGAGCGGCTGACCGAGGAGCAGGAGCGTCTCTTCCGCGAGCTGGCCAACCACGAGGGCGAGCCGCCCAAGCGCGCGCCCGGATTCTGGTCCAAGCTCAAGGAGGCCCTCGGCGCATGACCTGGTGGGCCATCGATGTTCGTACGCCAGCGGGCCAACGGGATTCGGTCGGTGCCTGGCTGGTAGCCCGGACCGGCCAGGCAGTGGAGGAGCGAGCCGACGGCACCCTGGTCGCGTTCGCACCGGACGAGGAGGCCGTCGCGGCGCTGGTAGAGGAGCTGGGTCGCGAGGTGGATGCTCCGGTCGTTATCGAGCGCCGGCCCGTCGAGTCCACCGATTGGTCCACCCGTTGGCGCGAAGGCTTGGGACCCCGAAAACTCGGCCGGCTCACCATCCTCCCGTCGTGGCTCCCCGAGGCCTCGGAGCCCGATCCCCTCACCATCGTGCTCGACCCGGAGACCGCGTTCGGCAGCGGGGAGCACGGCTCGACGCGCGCCGCCCTGACGCTGCTGAGCCGGCTGCTCCGGCCCGGCGACCGGGTGATCGATCTCGGAAGCGGGAGTGGCATCCTGACTATAGCCGCGATCAAACTGGGTGCCGCCCGTGCGATCGGCATTGAAATGGATGC
>JAXDMF010000298.1:0-6018 GCA_034666205.1 Gemmatimonadales bacterium | reverse complement strand
AGAACAGCACCTTCCTCTTGAGCTCCTCGCCTTTGAGTCGCCCATAGAGTGAGCGCAGGAAGCTGGCGTTCTCGGGGTTCTCGTTCTGCCCGATCCAGAAGATCGCCTTCTCCTTTAGAGCATCGGGGACCTCGGCCCGCTCGGCATAGGCCCGGAGCGCCTGCTGCGCCTTGGGGCTGTCGTGCTGCGAGAGGGCAAAGACTGCTTTGTCCTGGATCTCGGGATCTTTGGAGAAGCGCAGGATTGAATCCAGCGCAGCCACGGCTCGCTCGGTCCCGACCTGGGAGAGCCAGAACACCGCCTGACGGCGTACCTCGGGGTCCGGATCGGTCCGGACAGACTCCAAGAGAACGTCCTCGGTGCCAGGCTCGTTCTGTTGAGCGAGCAGGAACAGCGCCTTGCGGCGCAGGCAGGCCGATCCCGCATCGCGTCGTGCGAGTACCCGGCGGAGGATCGGCCGGGCCTTGGCCGCATCCATTTGCTGGAGGGCGTTGAGCGCGGCCACCTTCATGTCGTCCTCGTCCCCGGCGCACCGGTCGTCTGCCATGCTGTGCCTGCCGGGCGTCGGCGGCATCGGGGGTGTCGGCGGCGTCGGAGGTGTCGGGGGTACCGGTATCTCGCCGGCGCTGCGAGCCTCGGTGGTCACTGCGGCTACCGCTTCGCGGTCGCCGCGGCGGGCCAGCTCTCCCTGGATCCGTTGCTCCAGCGCCGCAGCATCGCCGTTGGTGGCGGCCTTGGGGAACCGGTCCCGCTGGAGCCGCAAGGCGTCACGCGCCAGTCGCAGCTCGCGATCGCCGCCCAGCCGGTACAGCGCGAACGCCTGCCAGTAAAAGGCGTCGGGCGCGTAGCCCGATCGGGGGAAGCGCGCCGGGATCTGGCCAAACAGCTGAGCTGCTGTGCGATAGTCCCGTCGGTTCAGCAGCTCGCGGGCGCCGCGGTAAAGCGAATCCGCCGGATCGCCTTGCAGCCAGGGTGCGGGCAGGCGGAGGCGGGCCGAATCGGCCGGGAAGTCGCGCCCCGCGCCCGGCTCGGGGAGTGATCTCGGGGAAGGCCCGTTCGCCAGGGCCAAAGAAGCCGCCAAGGCGAGTCCAACCTGCATCACGTACATCAGAGCGCTCCTTGAGTTGTGCTCGGGCCCGAAGGCACAGCCGTACGCAACCGGGACATCATGCCGCCCCGCTCCAACCCCTCGGTGATGAGATCCAGATCGCGGCCCCGCGGCTGGGGGGATAGCTGAGCTATTTCGGCCAATACCAGCTCCAGATCCTGGAGCAATAGCCTGGTCCTTCCATCATTCGCGGCAGGTGAGTCGAGGAGCAGCCGGTTGGTCGCGAGCAGCTGCCGGGCAGTCGCCGATGCCAGCTGCCCGTTTCCCCCCTGCCGCACCGAAGCACGGAATAGGGTGAGGAAGGTTTCCGACTGGCTCAGATGCTCGGCGGTGGCGACCTGGTACGCTGCGTTGCTGACTCGGGGTGCCGTCGCAGTCGCGACCGGAGTGGGTGCCACGACCGGTGGAGCCGTGTTAATGGAGACACGACCCAACCCGATGCCGAGGGCCAGTACCGCCGCGATGCCTGCGGCCCATCTCAAAGGACGGAGATGACGGAGAGGACGGATAGTCTCCGCTTTCTCCGCCCTCTGCGCCACAATCCGCTCCCACATCGCGTCCCGCGGAGTCTCCGGCGGATCGTTGTAGTCTTTCGTGGCATCCCGCAGCTGGTCGTCCAGTCGATCGTCCAGCATCATCATTCCTTCGCGAAGTCTGCGAGGACATCTCGCAGCCGGGCACGGGCCCGGGACAATTGTGCCTTCGAAGTTCCCGGGTGCACGCCGAGAGAGGTCGCGATCTCTTCGTGCGTATACCCCTCTACATCATGCATGACGAATACGGCGCGGTATCCGTCCGGCAAGCCGTCGATTGCCTGCGCCAGGCGGACCTTGAGGTCCGGCTCGGCCTCCGGAGTCATTCGGCCCATTGGGGGTACGTCGTCCAAAGCTATCTCCCGGTCCCGCAGCCGCCGGACCTTGCGCAAGCCGTTGAGCGCGATCGATATCGCGATGGATCCCAGCCATGTCGAAAGGGCTGCCTCGCCACGAAACTCGCTCAGGCGAGCAAAGGCACGAATGAACGTCTCCTGGGTGTAGTCCTGCGCCCGGTCGAGATCACCCGCCATCCGATAGACCAGCCGGAAGACGCGGTCGACGTGCGCATCGTATAACGCGCGCTCGGCACTCGGATCTCCCGCCAGTACCCGGCCGATCAGTTCCTGGTCGTCCACCCGGCTCCGGAGCGTAGGGTCAAGGTCTCAGGCCGCATCTCTGACACGTCAGTCTTGGAAACCGTTGCTTATGCCAACCCTTCAGCGCTTGAAGGCATCCCAAGGGTACGTCGGCAACGGGCAGCTTGCTTCAGTCGGTCCATTTTCACGGAGATTCATCGATGGTCATGCTCATGGCAGCGAGGCCCGGGGTCGTCTACCGGGTTCTGGATGGGGCGGGGCGGGCGATCGGTGAGGTCCTGCAGCCGAAATCGGCGCCCGTCATGGGGCGTGGTGCGGGAACGGTTCTTCTAATTCGGGGTGAGGAGGAAAGACGGTCGGATGCGGCGCTACTTGCCCCCTAAGAGCTCTTGCTGCGCCTGCAACAGCTCCAGCCGGCGGTCGATCGCTCTGATCTCCTGATTCGCCACGGTGGGGCTGTACGCGGACTGGGCTCGCTGGGCTTCCAGGGTCTGTTTCTCCAGCTCCCCAATCACCTGATCCAGGCTGGCCCCACCGGCGCCTCCGATTGGCTTCCGCAGCCGTCCGGCCCGCCTGACTGCGAGCTGCAGCTCGAGTTGCAGGGCCTTCTCCGTCAGTGCGGCCAGGTCGCCGCGGGTAGTCTCCAGATCGATCTCGGCCTGTCGCAGCTCCTCCCGCCGCTCAAAGAGACCCTTCTCCCGCTCGGCGGCCTTCCGCTCAGCCTCCAGGCCCACCCGGTCGGCTTCGCGGTTTTCCTTTTTCGCGAGACTGATCCGTTCCTTGATCCGAACCATTTCGACCTTCTTCGACTCGATCCTGCCCCTGGCGCCCAGGCGCATTGTTTCCGCCTGCTGCCTCCGGCTCTCAGCCTGCGCAACCTCCTCGGTGGCAGCACGGAGTTGGCGCTTGATGGTAATCGTGTCGCGAGGCGCTACCAGCAGCAGAAAGCTGTCAAATCCGCTCTGCGGTGGTGATTGGGCTTGGGCCTTAGTCTGGCCCATGAGGGCACCGGACCCGGCGCACAGAAGTAGGATCAGCAGGACGGAGGTTCTGGCCATAGTACAGGAAGTATCGTCACCGGCTCACCCGGCCTTTAAGGCGCCTGAAATGGCGGCTCCAAACGGATCCAGTGCCACTCGACTAACTCCATGTCGGGCCGTGGGTTCCCCCCATATTCCGCGGTTGCTGCCCCGGGGCGCTCCCGACTATATTTCCGGGCCGGACGCCCTCCTCCTGGTCGTCACTGCTCCAGCACAGGAACTCCATGACAGCACCGAACTCGCGCGAACGTATTCTGCCCCGCTTGATCGAAGAGGAGATGCAGCAGTCGTTCATCAACTACTCGATGAGCGTCATCGTCTCGCGCGCGCTGCCGGACGTTCGCGACGGGCTCAAGCCCGTGCACCGTCGCATTCTCTACGCCATGAACGAGCTGGGGCTGGTGCCTGGTCGCGGGTACAAGAAATCCGCTACGGTGGTGGGCGATGTGCTCGGGAAATACCATCCGCATGGCGACAGCTCAGTCTACGACGCCCTGGTCCGCATGGTCCAGCAGTTCTCGCTACGGTACCCGCTGGTGGATGGGCAAGGGAACTTCGGCTCGGTGGATGGCGACCCGGCAGCAGCCTATCGCTACACCGAGGCGCGGCTCACTCGCGTCGCCATGACTTTGCTGGAGGACATCGACAAGAACACCGTCGATTTCCAGGCGAACTTCGACGATCGGCTCCGGGAGCCGACCGTTCTTCCCTCGAAGATCCCTAATCTGCTGGTGAATGGCTCGAGCGGAATCGCGGTGGGGATGGCAACCAACATCCCACCGCACAATCTCCGCGAGGTCGTGAAGGCGGTGCAGCTGCTGGTGGACAACCCGGACGCCACCATCGGGGAGCTCCGCAAGGTGATCAAGGGCCCCGATTTTCCCACCGGCGCGTACATCTACGGGCGGGCGGGCATCAAGGAAGCGTATGAGAACGGCCGCGGCCGAGTCGTGATGCGAGCCCGGGCCCAGATCGAGGAGAAGGAGACCAGCAACCGGTCGCAGATCGTCGTGACCGAGATCCCCTACCAGGTCAACAAGGAGAACCTGGTCAAGGCGATCGCGGAGCTGGCTACCGAGAAGAAGATCGAGGGGATCAGCGGGATCAACGACGAGTCCGATAAGGACGGAATGCGGATCGTCATCGAGCTGAAGCGCGACATCATTCCCAACGTCGTCCTGAATCAGCTCTACAAGCACACCCAGATGCAGACCACCTTCGGCGTGATCATGCTGGCGCTCACCAACGGCGCGCCCAAGATCATGAATCTGAAGGAGCTGCTGCAGCACTTCATCGACCACCGCCACACCGTCATCATCCGGCGGCATCAGTTCGACCTGGACGCTGCCCAAGCCCGCGAGCACATCCTCGATGGTCTGAAGATCGCTGTCGACAACATCGATGAAGTCATCAAGATCATCCGGGGCTCGGAGGATACGGCTCAGGCCGACGGCCGGCTCCGCAAGCGGTTCGGCTTCAGCGAGAAGCAGAGTGATGCCATTCTCAACATGCGTCTGGCCAAGCTCACCGGTCTCGAGATCGAAAAGCTCGACGCCGAGCTGAAGGAGGTGCGTGCCACGATCAAGGAACTCAAGGGAATTCTGGCGTCCAAACCCAAGCGGATGGCGATTCTCAAGGAAGAGATGGATGAAGTGGCCGGGACGTTTGGTGATGACCGGCGGACCGAGATCGTGGCCGACCAGGGCGAGTTCACCGTCGAGGACCTGATCGCCGAAGAGGATATGGTCATCACCGTCTCTCACGGCGGCTACATCAAGCGGATCCCGATTACGACTTACAAGCGGCAGCGTCGGGGCGGGCGCGGTCTCAATGGCGCGGACCTCAAGGCCGATGATTGGGTCGAGCACCTCTTCATCGCCAGCACCCACGACTACCTGATGTTCTTCAGCGACAAGGGCCAGGTGTACTGGCTCAAGGTCCACGAGATCCCGCAGGCAGGGCGGGCGGCACGAGGCAAGCCGGTGGTCAACTGCATCGCCATCAGGCAGGATGAGCAGATTGCGGCGCTGGTACCGGTGCGGGAGTTCACCGAAGACCAGAGCCTCATCTTTGCCACCCGCAAGGGCACGGTGAAAAAGACGGTTCTCTCGGCCTATGGTCACGTGCGGGCCACGGGAATCTGCGGCATCAACATCGACAAGGACGACGAACTCATCGACGTGCAGGTCTGCGACCAGAACAGCGACATCATTCTGGCAACCAAAGACGGCATGAGCATCCGCTTCCACCAGGGTGAAGTGCGTGACATGGGGCGGGCAACCACGGGGGTCAAGGGCGTCGAGCTGGAGAAGGACGACGAGGTGATCGGGATGGTGGTGGTGCGCCGGGACGCCACGCTGCTCGTCGTCAGCGAGAAGGGGTATGGCAAGCGGTCCGAGCTCGTGGACTACCGAGTTCAGAAGCGCGGCGGCAAGGGCATCATCACGCTGAAGAAGACTGACAAGACCGGCTCGATCGTGGCGCTGAAGGAAGTCATACCCGACGACGAGCTGATGATGATTACCAGGCATGGGGTGATCATCCGGTTGCCAGTGGACGGAATCAGGGTCATTGGCCGGAACACTCAGGGGGTGAAGGTCATGAACCTGGACTCGGGTGACGCGGTGGTCGATGTCGCCCGGGTCGTGAAGGAGGACGAGGGAGGGGCGGAGGAAGCCTCCAGCGGTGACGAGGTCACCCCGACAGCTGCAGTGGAGTAGGGTTATCATTGTCGATGA
>JAXDMF010000297.1:0-5901 GCA_034666205.1 Gemmatimonadales bacterium | reverse complement strand
ATACCAGCAAGAAGTGCCTGGTGACACAGCGCCAGGTCGGCGTGCATACCCGATCCTTCAAGCACGCATTGCGCGCGGCGCTGCGAGAGGATCCGGACATCATCCTGGTCGGCGAGATGCGCGACCTCGAAACCGTGTCCATCGCCATCGAGACCGCCGAGACGGGGCACCTCGTCTTCGGAACCCTGCATACCACCACCGCAGCCTCTACCGTGGACCGGATCATCGACCAGTTCCCGCCCGACCGTCAGTCCCAGGTACGGGTGATGCTTTCGGAATCGCTCCGCGGAGTCATCGCCCAGACGCTCTGCAAGAAGATCGGCGGGGGACGGGTGGCCGCTCGGGAAATCCTGCTGACCATCCCGGCGGTGTCGAACCTCATCCGGGAGGGCAAGACGTTCCAGATCCCGTCAATCATGCAAACCAACCGGAAGACCGGAATGGTCACGCTGAACGACGCTCTGGTGGAGCTGGTGGACGCGAAGCTGGTCGAGCCCAAGGAAGCGTACATGAAATCGGTCGAGAAGTCCGGCATGCTTGCTGCGCTCAAGGCAAAGCGCCACGACGTGTCGTTTCTCGGCGAGGGGTGATGGAGGCAGGGCTGCCCCGCAGCCCCATTCTGGTCTTGGTGAACCCCCAGGACATCGTCAACATCGCCAGCGCGGTGCGCATCGCGAAGAACTTCGGTATCGAGCGGATGCGGCTCGTGAATCCGGAGGTCTTCGACCCCTACCGCATTGAAGGCATCGCGCACAATACCGCGGACCTTGTTGCCCGGATCGAGATCCTCGATTCGCTGGAGACCGCCGTGGCCGACTGCGTGTTCACCGCGGTGCTGACCGCCCGCGAGCGCGCCGCCAAGCGGCGTATGCTGCGTCCCCGGGAGGCCGCCGTTGCGCTGGTGGAGGAGGCAGCCGCTGGCCCGGTTGCCATCGTGGCCGGCAGGGAGGACCACGGCCTCACTAACGCCGAGCTGGATCTTTGCCATGCCCTGGTCACGATCTCGACCGACCCAGGGCATCGGTCGCTCAACCTGGCCCAGGCGATCGCCATCATGGCCTATGAGGTCTGGAATGCCCGGGGCGGCGAAGTCCTTCCGGTGAAGCCACCACGCAACCGGGCGGATCCGGCCACCTCCGCTCAGCTGGAGGAGCTCTTTGCCGACTGGACTCGGGCACTCTGGGCTATCGACTTCTTCAAGACGCGGCGTCCGGAGAGTGTCATGCGTTCGTTTCGTGAGATCGTGTTTCGAGCCGACGTCGACGGCAGGGAGGCCTCGCTAGTGCGTGCGATGGGAATTGAGGTGGTCCGCTATCTCGAGCGGCGTCCGCCAGGAGGATCCTGATGGGACGCTCGAGCGCGTACTGGAGCTCGAATCTCTACACCGTGGATGCGGAGGAGCCTGTGCCTACGGCTCCGCTGACCGACCTCTCCGCGCCCCTGGCCTCCCGCTTCGGCGCCCTGCGCACCGGCCTGCTCGCCATCGACGACGTCACGGAACAGGTCCGTTTCATGGGACCGATGTGGCGATGGGCCTGGGAGTACGGCATGGGCAATCGGAAGCTGTGCTGGCTGCATCTCATGCGAGGGAGCGTCGATGTCACCTTCACGCTGACCGAGAGTGACGAGAGCCGGCTGGGGAAGGGGCCCAAGCTGGCCAAAGCGCTGACGCGGGCGATCGAGGAAGGCCAGCGCACCGGCCCGGTCAAGTGGTGCTGGTTGGAGCTGGAAGACCGTCGGGCGGTGGATGCCTTTCTGAGCCTGGCCCGCCGGAAGGCCGCGTGGCTCTCGGAGCGGCCTGCTCCCCGGCGCGCGCCCAAGCTTCACGGCGGAAGCTCCAGTAGTTCAGAGGGTGAAGCCGACTGAAAAGGTCGGAATATGAAACGGAATCGGGTTGTGTAATCCACTGTCCAAACTATACTTCGGCGCGCGTTGGCCGAGGGCGTGTGTTTAGGGTTCTTCCTCATCGGTGAGATGATGATCCGTAAGTGGGCATTCGTCGTCGGTGGCGTTGCGGCCGGAGGCGTCGCCGCCTTCGTCGCCTTCGGTGGAAAGCCCCCTCTCGCGCAACAAGCCTTGTCCCGCGCTGACTCCATCGCCGCTCCCATCATCGCCGCCTCCGACACTGGTCGCCTGCGCGGACCCCGCCAGCCGATCTTCTTTCGCCACGATATCCACGCCGGCCAGTACAAGATGGAGTGCCAATACTGCCATTACTCGGTGGCGGTATCACCCGAGCCGGGCATCCCTTCGGTCCAGACCTGCATGGGCTGCCATCTGGTCATCTCAGGGTGGGACAGCTCCCACCAGGCGGAGATCAAGAAGCTGCGGAAGGCCTGGGCCGAGAAGAAGCCCGTCGAGTGGGTGCGGGTGCACTATCTCCCGCGGCACGCTCACTTCCCTCATCAGCGTCACATCAAGGCACTCGGTCCGAATGCGTGCGCCACCTGCCACGGCGACGTGCAGCGGATGCCCCAGGTCTTCAAGGTGAACAACGTCGACCGAATGGGTTTCTGCATCACGTGTCACGTCGAGCGGAAAGTGTCGCGGGATTGCACGGTATGTCACTATTAGTCGCGAGTCTGAAGTCGCGAGTCGCGACTCGTGCCTCTCGACTCGTGACACCAATCGGAGTCTGAATGGCTGACGAAGCGAAGTCCACGCTAGACCGCCGTCGCTTTCTCACCGTCATGGGTGCCTCGGGAGCCGGCGCTGTGGCGCTCTCCGGCTGCTCCACGGCCCGGGTCGAAAAGCTGATTCCCTACCTGGTCCAGTCGGAGGATCAGGTCCCCGGCGTGGCAACCTGGTACGCGAGCAGCTGTACCGAGTGTCCCACCGGATGCGGTCTGCACGTGCGCACCCGGGAGGGACGCGCGGTCAAACTGGAGGGAAACCCGGAGCACCCGATCAATCAGGGGAAGCTCTGCTCCCGGGGACAAGCGGCGCTCCAGGGCCTCTACAATCCGGGCCGGCTGAAGGGCCCGATGGCGCGCGAGGCTGGTGGCAGCTGGCGGGAGATCACCTGGGATGACGCGATAGCCAGGCTCGCGACGAAGCTGGGGACGGCCGGCACCCGGGTCGCGGCCATCTCCGGCGCAGGCCGAGGAACCTTCTCCGATCTACTCACCGAATGGGTCGGCGCGCTGGGTGGACGGGTGGTTCGCTACCAGCCCTTCGCGTGGGAGCCGCTCCGCGCGGCCAACCGGCAGGTGTTCGGCGTGGACCAGCTTGCCGCCCACGACTTCGCCAAGGCGAAGTACATCCTCTCGTTCGGCGCCGATTTCCTCGAGACCTGGCCCGGGGCCATGGAGCACCAGCGCGGGTTCGCCCAGTCGCACGGGTTCTCCGGAAGCGACGTGGCCAAGTTCGTGTACCTCTCGCCCCGGATGAATCTCACCGGACTCAACGCCGATCAGTGGCACTCCATTCGCCCCGGCTCGGAGGCCGCGCTGGCGCTGGCGATGGCCAATGTGCTGCTGGCGGGGCGGGGTGGGAGCCCGGGGCTGCTAACTGCCATCGGTGACTTCACTCCCCAGATGGCGGCCCAGGAGACCGGACTTCCGGCTGCCACCATCGAGCGGCTGGCCCGTGAATTTGGCGCTGCTCGCCCGAGCCTCGCGGTGGCAGGCGGCGTCGGCAGCCAGCACGCCGGGGCCACCGAGGTCTGCGCCGCAGTGAACATCCTGAACTTCGTCGCGGGGAACATCGGCGAAACGGTCCACTTCGGCGGGGACATCGATGCCCCCGACGGATACGGCGCATTGGGAACCCTGCTGGCTACGATGGATGCCGGTGAGGTGGCGGTGCTCCTGGTACACGACGCCAATCCATCATACGCCCTCCCCAGGACGAGCGGATTTGCCGACCGGCTGCGCAAGGTGGCCTACAAGGTCTCCACCTCGATGTACCTGGATGAGACCGCCGCCTTGTGCGATCTCCTGCTCCCTCAGCACCACGCTCTGGAGCGATGGGACGACCTGCGGCCCCGGGCCGGGGTGTATAGCCTGATGCAGCCGGTGATGGAGCCGGTGTTCAACACGCTGCCGGCCGGCGACGCGCTCCTGCGCACGGCCAAGAAGGTGGGCGGCCCGTTGGCGAAGTTCACCGCTCCCACCTACCAGGCACATCTCCAGTCCCGCTGGCAGGCGTTGGCAACGGAACGGCGGGAGAGCGACTTTGCTGCGTTCTGGCATGGCGCCGTCCAGCGGGGCGGTCTCTTCGTGGAGACTCGTGCCGCACCGCCGGTGACTCTCGCGCCGGGCGCCGCCCGGATTACGTACACCAAGCCGAAGTTCGATGGCGATGGGGAGTTCGTCTTCCTGCCCTATCCCCACGGGAACCTCTACGACGGCCGCGGGGCGAACAAACCCTGGTTGCTGGAGAACGCCGACCCCGTTACCAAGATCACCTGGCATTCCTGGGTGGAAGTGAATGCCGAGACGGCACGGAAGATGGATCTGCGGGACGGCGATGTGGTGCGGGTTACCTCGCCACACGGCAGCATCGAATCGCCGGTCTATGTCTATCCCGGGATGAGCTCGGACGTCGTGGCCATGCCGCTTGGATTCGGTCACACCGAGTACGGCGCCTACGCCAAGGACCGGGGAGAAAACGCCCTCGACTTGCTCGCTGCCCCACGGGGAGACTTCCTGCCCTATGCCTCGACCCGGGTCACCATCACCCGGACACGGGAGCACCGGAAGCTGGCGTCCATTGCCGGGGTTCCCCGGCAGCTCGGCCGGGGGATCGCCGAAGCGGTTCCGCTGGAGGCAGCGCGCAAAGGCCTGACGATCGAGCAAGCCTACCTCGCCGAGGGTCACGAGAAGCACGAGGCGAACACCGAGCAGGAGCTGGAGGCCCTGAAAGGCTGGAGCGAGAGCCAGGAGCAGGCCACCAAGCACGGCAACTATCAGGGAGACCATTTCCGCTGGGGCATGGCGATCGATCTGACGAAGTGCACCGGCTGCCAGGCATGTGTGACGGCGTGCTACGCCGAGAACAACATCCCCACCGTCGGTGAGGGCGAGATCCGCAAGGGCCGCGAGATGACCTGGATCCGGATCGAGCGCTACTGGGAGGGAGGAGAGGAACCGAACGAGCCGCTGGCGGCGCGCTTCATTCCGATGCTCTGCCAGCACTGCAGCAACGCCCCCTGCGAGCCGGTTTGCCCGGTGTATGCGGCCTATCACACGCCTGATGGGCTCAACGGCCAGGTCTACAACCGCTGCGTCGGTACCCGTTACTGCGCCAACAACTGTCCATACAAGGTGCGCTACTTCAACTGGTACAAGTACAACGAGTCTGCCTGGCCGGCGCCACTTCACCTGCAGCTGAATCCCGATGTGACGGTGCGGGCCCGCGGCGTGATGGAGAAGTGCACCTTCTGCATCCAGCGGATCCGGGGGGCACAGAACGACGCCCGCCTGGAGGACCGGCAGATCCGTGACGGCGAGTTCACCACCGCGTGCGCCCAGGCCTGCCCATCGGATGCGATTGTGTTCGGCAATGCCGCGGATCCCGGCAGCAGGGTGGCTCAACTTCAGCTGGACCCTCGCGGCTACCGGGTGCTCGAGGACCTCAATACCCGGTCGGCAATCACCTACCTGGCCAAGGTCCAGCTCCCGGCGGAGGCGTAACCGATGGCTGCCACCACCCATCCGGTCGCCCACGACGGCCATAGTATGACCCAGAGCCACGCGGACATCACCCGCGACGTTGTCGCGACGCTGGGCCCCCCGACTCGCGGATACCTGGTCCTCCTGTTCGGAGCGGTGTCGCTCCTTCTGGTCGGCATTCTTACCTTCCTCATTCTCGTGAAGGACGGGCTGGGACACGCCGGGTACAACCCGCCGGTGTTCTGGAGCGTGTACATCACCACGTTCGTCTTCTGGATCGGTATCG
>JAXDMF010000296.1:0-4193 GCA_034666205.1 Gemmatimonadales bacterium | reverse complement strand
TGGGCCCGGCTCATGCGGGAGCCGGACAGGGCCTGACCAGCCGCCCGATCTCCCCGAAAAGTGCATACCTATGCAGTCCCCTCCCCATGCCACACCTTGAACCACATACGAGCCAATAAGTTGCTCTGCTGTATGCAGATCCGGCCGCATACGCCTGCCATTGGCAGTGTGACGGGGGGACTAGACAGGGGGTGGGGGGGCAGGGCTACAATGGCAGAGTACCGACCTCCCCGGAGGTGGGTACGTTTGCATCCTCCGACAAAGCGGAGGGTCCACTCTCACAGCTGACCATCTCCTTGAGCTGTGAGCCCCCATCAGCGGCGGGGGCGAGGTCGCGCAGGCGGCAGGGACCGCCGACGGGGCCAGACCGAGTGCCGCGCCAACAATGAAAAGAGGAGTTTGTGAAAGTCCTAGTGCTGGGCGCCGGCGCGGTGGGGACCGTGTCCGCCCTGAAATTCGTGCAGGAAGCGATGCTCGAGAAGCTCGTCATCGCCGACGCGGTGTCCGCCCGCGCTTCCCTTCTGGCGGACCGGCTCGATGATACCAGGGTATCGGCGCTTTGCCTTGACGCCGGCGATCGAGCGGCAGTTGCCCGTACCATCCGTCACACCGGCACCACCATTGTCCTGAACGCGGCACTTCCTGCGACCAACCTCGCTGTGATGCGCGCCTGCCTGGAAGCGGGAGCTGATTACATCGACCTTGCAAGCGCAGGTACAGACGCGGACGGCATCCCGAAGATGGATGACCAGTTCGCCCTGGATGCCGGGTTCAAAGCGGCCGGCCGTCTTGCCCTGCTGGGCATGGGAGCGGACCCCGGCACCACTAACGTCTACGCCGCGTACGCGGCCAAACACCTGCTCGATGTCGTTACCGAGCTGAGAGTGCGGGACGGCGATAACTCCGTGTGCCTCGGGCACGACGGTTTTCTCGCCGCGTTCAGTCCCTGGGTCATGATCGACGAGTGTCTATGCAAAGCGGTGAGCTACCGGAACGGTCGCTACCACCTGGAGGAGCCGCTCAGCGGACTCGAGGCATTCGATTTTCCCGAGCTCGGCGTGCTCAACTGCTATTACGTCGATCATGAGGAGTCCAGGACCCTGCCGCGGTTCTTCCCTCACACGCGGGTCGTCGATTTCAAGCTGTGCATGGACGACGTGACGGTGGAGACGCTCAGGGTCATGAAGCGCCTGGGTCTCTCGAGGACGGACCAGGTCCGGGTGGGCAACCAGACGATCGCTCCACGTGATCTGGTCGTATCCCTGCTCCCCGATCCCAAGGACCTGGCAGGCCGGATGCACGGCAAGACCTGCGTCGGGACCCTGGCCAAGGGACTCAAGAACGGGGAGCCGAAGGCGTTCTACATCTACAACGTGGCCGATCACGAGACGGTCTACGAAGAGCTGGGCGTACAAGCCACGGCGTACCAGACCGGGATTCCGCCGGTCATTGCCGCATGCCTGATCGCTCGTGGTGTCTGGCGGGGAACCGGGGTAATGTCGCCCGAGCAGTTCAACCCCGACCCGTTCCTCGCCCGTATGGCTCGCGAGGGCATGCCGTGGCACGTGCGGGACGACACGGCACAGGTGGAAACGCCACGGGTGGCGACGCCGGCGCGGCCTTCACGGGAGACGGTTGCCGCCGCCTAGTACCAAGGTAAGGAAGTGCCACGAAGGCACGAACGGCGCCAAGCCATTCGTGCCCTTCGTGTTTTCATAGTAACTTCTGCACAATAGCCAGCAGAACAAGGGACTCTTTCGAACGGTGGAGCTGCCCATGACCAGCACGGCCGCGGCCCGGGGCAAGGCCCCGAAGTCTCAGGTCGCCCGCTACCAGATGTACATCGACGGCAAGTTCGTCGACGCGCAGAACGGCAAGAGGTTCGATGTTTTCGATCCGGCTACCGAACAGGTCATTGCCACGTGTCCAGCGGGTGACGCCAAAGATGTCGATCTGGCTGCCCAGGTTGCCAAGAAGGCCTTTTACGACGGGTGGAAGGCGGTGACCGCGCAGGAGCGGGGGCGCATCCTTCTCCGTCTGGCCGAGCGGATCCGAGCCCGCCGGGCCGAGCTCGCGGAGCTGGAGACCCGGAACACCGGCAAGCCGATTGCCGAATCCGAGTACGACATGGACGATACCGCCACCTGCTTCGAGTACTACGGCGGTCTCGCCACCAAGATCAACGGTGAGGTGCTCCCCGTCCCCGCCGACGCGGTCGCCTTTGCCATGCGGGAGCCGATGGGCGTGGCCGGGCAGATCATCCCATGGAACTATCCGCTCATGATGGCGGCCTGGAAGATCGCCCCCGCGCTGGCGGCTGGGTGCACCGTGGTCCTCAAGCCGGCGGAGCAGACCCCGCTCTCCATTCTGGAGCTGGCCAAGGACTTCGAGGCCGTGGGTCTGCCGCCCGGTGTGGTGAACATCGTCACCGGAGATGGACCGGGCGCCGGAGCACCTATTGTCGCCCATCCTGCCATCCGGAAGATCGCCTTCACCGGCAGCGCGGAGGTGGGTAAGACCATCATGCGCAACGCTGCCGACCAGTTGAAGCGGGTGTCGCTCGAGCTGGGGGGGAAGTCGCCCAACATCTTCTTCAGCGACGCCGACTTTGAGAACGCGGTAGACGGAGCCCTCTTCGGCACCTTCATCAATCAGGGTGAGGTCTGCTCGGCGGGGAGTCGCGTGCTGGTGCAGCGGGACATCTACAAGAAGTTCGTCGATGCCGCGGCCGCGAAGGCCAAAACGATCAAGCTCGGTCCCGGCATGGACCGCGAGAACAAGATGGGTCCCCTGGTGAGCGAGGAGCAGCGCGACCGGGTGGCCAACTATCTCCAGGTGGGACGTGGAGAAGCGAAGGTGGCCGTGGGCGGAGGCAGGCCTAAGCAGCACGAAAAGGGCTGGTACATCGAGCCGACCATCTTCTACGACGTAGACAACTCGGCCCGGATTGCGCAGGAGGAGATCTTTGGTCCGGTGATGAGCGTTATCCCATTCAAGGACGAGGCCGAAGCGATTCGGATTGCCAACGAGACCCAATACGGACTGGCCGCCGCGGTCTGGACCCGGGACATCTTCAAGGCGTTCCGAGTGGTCAAGGCGCTCGAGGCCGGCATTGTGTGGGTCAACCACATGCAGCCGACGTTTGTCGAAGCGCCCTGGGGGGGCTACAAGGCGTCCGGGTTCGGCCGAGAGCTGGGCCATTGGGGCGTCGAAGAGTATCTCGAGACCAAGCAGGTGTTTATCAACCTGGACGAGAAGCCGATCGGCTGGTATTAGTCGCTAGCCACTAGTCACTAGTCACGACGTTGTCGTCGCTCTCCGTAGCCGTGACTGGCGACTGGAGACTAGCGACTGGTGGCTAGCGACTAGTTGCAGTCGCGCAACGACGACCCGCCACTACCCCACGCAATTTCTCGCACACTCCCATCCATGTTGTTGCTCGACAATGCGTTCGCCATGCCCACTTCGGGCATGAAGCTCGCACTCTTCACCCAGATCATCATTTCCTAACCAAGGTTCTGTGAATCACATGAGCATCCCTGGCGTGCGGGCGGTGGAGCGGCATGAGGCAGAGGTACGAGTGATGCTCGCCTTTGCGATAGCTGGAGGCTGCATCGGCCTCGTGCTCGCGCTCTATCTGGCCTATCTATTTCCCGGGATTCCTCGATCAGTGCTGCTGGGCGAATGGGTCGGCGCTGCCTTCTTCGCCGCCATCATCGCCCGCGCCATCCGGAAGAGCTCCCCATCGTTTGCGACTCCGCGCGGTCGCCGGACGCTGGTCGTGGGGTCGGGAGAGCGAGCGGAGCAGCTCCTGCGAGCGCACCGGGCCGAGGTGGATGCGCTGAACGTCGTAGGCCTGGTGGATCTCAATGGTGCGGGATCCGGGCGGACCGTCCAGGGCGTCCGGGTGGTCGGCACCATAAACGACCTGCCGAAGGTGGTGCAGCAGCTGCGGGCGGAGTTCGCGATCATCGCTCTCGAGGCCCCAGACCTCCCCCAGATGCGCCGCGTGGTAGATCAGTGCATTGCCGGCACCCTCCAGTTCAAGACGCTGCCCTCCCCGCACGAGTTGCCGCAGCAGACCTCCGGCGTAAACCAGCTTCGCAATGTCCGGATCGAGGACCTGCTGGGACGGGCACCGGTGAACCTCGATCTGCCTCCAGTTAGAGCCGACCTGCGCGATCGAGTGGTCC